>JAAYEB010000366.1 GCA_012728995.1 Fibrobacter sp.
ATTATAGAATATAAGAACATTCTTTCAAAAATAGTTGCAGTAAAACAACATGTCAAGGTAAAGACTATATAAATTAAGTTAAAATTACAGTTGTGCACTGAATAAATTTCTAAAAACAGTTTTTCCGACTCTTTTTAAACACACTCTGCGTTTTTCTGCAAGGTCTGGGGTAAACTCAATTTAAAAGCGATACGGACCAACAAACTTTTGTAAAAACCCGACTTTTACACTTTTGACCCTGCCAAAAGCAGCCCGACAACCCATTCTCTGACTTAATTCGGAATGGCTGTGATATTAAATAAAATCGGATTCCCTGAAAAATCATTCAAAAAAGGGACCTTTGATGCCTGAATACTCATCTAAAAGCAGCAAATTCAGAACCTCTTTTTAAAATAACAAATTCAGTAGTTTTATTCGTAATAATTCCGGTATTATTTTATACATTCCTGAACATTGAACGACCAGTTGACATTGAACTATACTGGCGTATTTATTACGCCAGACACATATTAAAAATACATGTTACTTTAAAAATCACATCAATGTACAAATATGGTTAATCTCAAAAAAAAACGGTCGATAAACCGGACCAGTAAACCAAAAGGACTGGACCTAAAAATTTGCTTAAATATGCGGCAAGAGAAAACAGAACCAGCAAATTTGTTACTTTTTAATAAATATTCTTAAGTTAGACCAATTCTATAATTTCGCCAAGGGGTACAGATGATTCCCAGAAGTACGATAATTGATAATCTTAAAAATTGCCTACATGATACTTCATTCCTGAATATTCCCGGACTGCGCAGTGGCAAAGTGAGGGATAGCTATGATCTTGGGGATAAACTCATGTTGATTACCACCGATCGTCAGAGCGCATTCGACAGGGTACTGGCACATGTTCCCTTTAAAGGCCAGGTACTCAATACTGTAAGTGAATTCTGGTTTAAAAACACTACTCACATTGTAAAAAACCATGTAATTTCGGTTCCGGATCCCAATGTTACCATTGCCACTAAATGTAAGGTTTTTCCTGTAGAATTCGTTGTGCGCGGATATCTGACAGGCTCAACCGATACATCTGCCTGGACATTGTATGCCAAAGGCGATCGAAATATCTGTGGTAATATTATTCCCGACGGAATGGTTAAAAATCAGAAATTTGATAAACCGATTCTGACTCCAACAACCAAATCGGAAGAGCATGATGAGCCGATTTCTGCCGAAGAGATAATCGCCAGAGGATTAATTGATGAGGCAACCTGGAACAGGCTTGAGCAGATTGTGTTTTCACTTTTTGATTATGGCACCAAAACCGCTTTACAGAACGGTCTTATCCTGGTTGATACAAAATATGAGTTAGGTATCGATTCGAATGGAGATATTGTCCTGATAGATGAAATCCACACACCAGACTCCTCACGCTACTGGCTCAAAAGCACATACAATGAACGTTTTGATGCCGGGCTGGAACCACAGAATATCGACAAGGAATTCCTGCGGCTCTGGTTTCGCGAAAACTGCAACCCCTATACCGATAAAGAACTGCCGGAAGCTCCGAATGACCTTGTGGCCGAACTCTCATCAAGGTATATTCAGCTTTACGAGATGATAACAGGACTGGATTTCGAAATCAACAGTCAGATTCCGATTCAAAACAGAATCACTGAAAACCTCAGGAAATCGGGTATTATCTGAAAACTTACAAGTATATTACATTCAAAAGAAATTAATTTTAACCTTATGGTTTGGAATCAGAACTGATTAGTTTAACATTTTCATTTTATGGAGGCTATTAGATGGCTGCACGAGGCCCGGATCTTATGAGTACGATAGTCAGTCTTTGCAAAAGACGCGGGTTTATCTTTCAATCGAGTGAAATTTATGGTGGTTTAAACAGTTGCTGGGATTACGGACCTCTTGGTGTTGAACTGAAGCGTAATGTTAAGGAAGCATGGTGGAAATCCATGGTTACCAACCGACGCGATATTGTTGGTCTGGATGCTTCAATACTGATGCATCCCAAGGTATGGGAAACTTCCGGACATCTCAGCGGATTTACAGACCCATTGGTTGATTGTAAAGTCTGTAAGGAAAGATTCCGTGCAGATCATCTGGATAATCTCCAGAAATGCCCAAAATGTTCAGGTGAACTTACTGAAGTGCGTAAATTTAACCTGATGTTTAAAACATTCATGGGACCGCTTGAAGATCAATCTGCAACTGTTTATCTGCGGCCTGAAACTGCCCAGGGAATTTTTGTAAATTTTCTCAATGTACAACAGGCTTCAAGGCTTAAACCTCCCTTCGGTATTGCTCAGATTGGAAAAAGTTTCAGAAACGAAATAACTCCGGGGAATTTTACCTATAGAACACGTGAATTCGAACAGATGGAGATGGAGTTTTTCGTACCTCCACAAGATGATACACACTGGTACGAATACTGGAAACAGGCCCGGTTAAAGTGGTATATTTCGTTAGGTA
>JAAYEB010000367.1 GCA_012728995.1 Fibrobacter sp.
GGTACCAGAACACCCGTGCGGAAATGCTGCTTGCGATTGACGAAATTTGTGAACTTTGGGCAACGCAAAAGCGGGATCGTGACAAATGGATCGAGGAAAATAAAGAGGATTACATTCACAAATATGTCCGGGAATTGCAAATTCAATGGGCAGATAATTATAAATCCAGCCAGACTGTAAGTCTCCCTGAGTCGCTTGAGACACGCATAGCCAATTTTGTTCAAAAACTGAAGGGTCAGATTATCCTGAGGGAAACACTTCAAGGTACAGCCGAATTGTTATTTCTTGAATCTGCTGTGAAGTATGGTATTGTGCCGGGTAAGGGACTGATTTTCGATTTCAACGATGAGTATTTTCGAAACCATGGTACAAATCTGGTAAAAAAGTACTATTGAAAGGATTAAAATGAGAATAATTGTCTGCATTATCACCTTATGTTTTATCGTGAGTGGTCAAAAGCGATTTTCTTCAGATCACTTTGTTAAAAAATACAATCTTAAATTACCTGAAGTTACGCAGGAAATGCTGGATATAACTAATTTGACTCACACAAGTGATTCGTGGGAGTATTTTTATCAGGGCAATACAGAGAAACTGGATAGTGTTGTTAGAAAATTGACAATAGAAAGGTTCCCCCGCAATCTCCAAACAGATAAGTACAAATATTTTGATGACACTGTTTATGTCAATTCGGTTTCAATTCTGGTAGATAGTGGCGGTGATACATCTGCAGCCAGAGATTACAAGTACACCGACGATTTCAGAACCAAGATATCACATAATCCAAAAACCAACTGTATCTGGAAATCCCGTTTTGATGAAAGAGGAATAAAACTTTTGGATGTAAATAAGTGTCCGGGTGAAAAAGAGTTTAGTGGGCAGGTATTTAGTTTAGAAAAGCATGAAAACTATCTTGAATCAATACCAATTAAGGGCGGTATTGTAGATTCAAACAATATTCGACGTTACTATCTTGCTCCGTTTGACAGTATTGTTGCTGATTTTCTTATTGAAAAAAACAAAAAGCCTGTATTTTTTAATTTAATAACTTATAATAAGCAACAACAGCCTGTCTACAAATACAGTTTTGACGTATTCAGACAATCAAATCCTGTTGTTAACTACAATTATCATACTTACGATAATGCAGGTCGTTTGAAGAGAATATACTTGTTTTATATTAAAAATTGGAACAGCCCTGAAGATGGTTTTGTTTTAACAAATTTTACCGAATATGAATACGACAAACTGGGACGAAAGATAAAGAAAACGACAAAAGTAACGCCGGACAAGAAAAATGAATAGGGGCAGCGCATGTTGTGTATCGATTTCGAAGGCAATACTGCCAGCATTCTAATGTACCTGGCTGTAAGTCGTAGCAGTTGCTAATAAAGGGCGCATGCCTTACAAGATTATCATGAATTACAGAAATATTATTGGTATGCAAATGTCTTTTGAATGTTAAGATAAATTATTTTCATGTTCGCCGAGGGTACCATATGTGTGTTTTAAAGGATTTTCATGCTTGCCGGGCGCACACGACCCCGCGGTAACAATTGAAAATTCGAAACAAAACGATTAGGAAAATTCGAAATACGAAACAAAACCAAAGAAAAAGCATGAAAACAAACAGGAAAAATCAAAAAGCGAAATACGAAACAGGAAGAAC
>JAAYEB010000047.1 GCA_012728995.1 Fibrobacter sp.
CCCTACCTTAAAACGGTTTTTCTCTACCTCAGAGGGTTTATACCCCTACGTTAAAACGATTTTTGTCTACCTCAGAGGGTTCATACCCCTACCTTAAAACGGTTTTTCCCTACCTCAGAGGGTTCATACCCCTACCTTAAAACGGTTTTTGACTACCTCAGAGGGTTCATACCCCTACCTTAAAACGGTTTTTGCCTACCTCAGAGGGTTTGTACCCCTACGTTGGAGGTTTTAATCATTACATTCAAAGATATCTCCGACGGCCCCCTTTCTTTCCAGGGCCAAATAAAAAAGCTTTTTAGAACTTATTTTTGATTTTCATGTTCGCCGAACGCAATGTGTGTTTTTAAAAGATCATCATGGCCGCCGAGCGCACACGACCCCCGCGGCAGTTTATTGAAGTTCTGTAACTTATTGTTTGGGGGCGTGTGGAAACCTGTTTCTGAATTATGAATGGTGAATTGTGAATGATGGATGATGGAACAAAGAGTAATACTATTTTTCGAAGGCAACAATGCCAGCATTCTGACGTACTAAACCGAAAGCGTAGCAGCCGCTAATATTGGGCGCAGCATAGACTGCACCCGAAATATTGGACACGCCAGAATGACGATCTCTTGTAAGAACCGTGATTTTTATAAAAAAAGGTTGGCTCGACCCCTATCCACCTCAAAACCACTGTAAAATTAAACCAATACAGTTTCCGGCATGGCATCCCATGTCTGATTCAGTAACTCTCTGCCGTTTTTCTTTTTCTGAACACCACCCCATTGTTTAAAAAAGAATGAGACACCCTGTTCGTCGCACTGCTCTTTTATTTCAAGAATCCATTCTTCTTTTATAGGTCTTGCTCCCGGGCCGGATTCTCCGCCAACAATAGCCCAGTCAATCCCTTTTAAATTCAATCCCCCCAGTTTACAAAGCAACGGTTCAAAGGAGATAAACTTGACATCACAATTCATCCTCCTAAGATCGTCAATTCGATTTTTATAATCTGCATTTTCGACAGTTACCCCAAGCCAGATATGCTTTGAATGCGGTATGATTTTATTCATTGCAAGCATTCTTTCGGACCTTTTTGTTAAGACCTGATAACGATGCCAGTTTGCCTTATTCATTGTTTCAAAAACATTAAGAATAAAATCCTCGGGAACATCTTCATGGAAAAGATCACTCATAGAATTGACAAAAATTGTTTGCGGTTTTTTCCAGCTTAATGGTAATTCCAGTGCATGTGGATGTATTGTTACATCGAATCCATTTCTATAATTGGGCTGTCCCATTGCATGAAGTCTTTTTGCCATGCGTTCAGCATAGCAGTTTTTACATCCCGGGCTGATTTTGGTACAACCGGTAATAGGATTCCATGTTGATTCTGTCCATTCTATTGTTGATTTTGTTGCCATATTTTCACCTTTTCAAAATATCTTGAGCAATTTTTACCGCTGTTTTAGCCCCTTTTGGATTACCAGAAGCAAAACAAAGTAAATACAGAGGATTATTTTTTGAATTTCTAAGCAGTAGTGCATTTTTTGCAACACCAGGAAAAATAGATTTTAGTCTTTCAACCACGAAATTACTAATCTTGTAAAAATCTGTCACTTTTTCCTTTGATGTCTGATTGCCGAAAAGAGTTTGCACTTCAACATCATTATAGAAAGTATTTTCCCATTCATTCGTTCCAAGAATATTGGTTATCTTAATTTTCCATGACTCAGGAATAGATTTATGATCTTTTTTCAGCAGACGGTTTAACCCAATGCCAAGGGGAAATAGATACCATAGGTCAATAGCTTCAGTTTTTGCAATTGCTTTTATTGTTTCCCACCCAACCTGCATCCCATAAGGATCAAGAAATAAGACAGCTCTATGGTTTTGCCATTTATAATTGTTACAGCGGTCAAGCAAATATTCATTGGCGTTGGCATTAACCAGTTCTATCTGTTTTGCTTTGTCTGGAAATTCATCTTTCAACCGTTGAAGCTCAGAAAAATGCTTCTTTGACTTTTCAATAAATATGTACTTATCAAAAGGTGGATTTGTCTGTAATGCAATGCGGGCAGAACCTTCAGAAAACGCTCCAATTTCTTTTAACTCTGCCTCATTAAACAAGGAGAGCTGATTTTCATTATCGGCTTTTACTTTATTTTCACGATAGCCGGTTCCGGCAAAGGCATCAATGTATGCGAATTTGAATTTTTTTTTCAAAATTGTTGCATAGGCCGTAAGGTATTTCCGCACCCGGAGAAGTTTTTCATCTGTCCAGTTTCCGCCGAATTCGTGTTGATGATGATTGTTCATTTAAGAGTTCCCTTCTCAATATCCCGAAAAAACTTCAATGCAGTTTCTTTAAAATTGTCTTCGGTACCTTCTTATCATCTAGGTCGCCAAGTACACTTATGTTTTTAAAGGATTTTCCGGTTCGCCGAGCGCACACGCCCCACGCGGTAAAATTTAAAAATTCGAAAATAAAAAATCGAAATCCGAAACAGAACCAAAACACATTTAAATACTGATATTGGGGGCGTGTGTAAACCTGTGAATAGTTCCAATTTTTAAAGATCCGTATGTAAAATATTCTCTTCTTATGTCGAAGGCAACACTGCAAGCATTCTGACGTACTCAACCGCAAGCGTAGCAGTAACTAATAAAGGGCGCATGCCTTACCAAATTCATATCATAATGGTCAATTCTACTAAAAAGGCATCATGTTCGCCGAGCGCACACGACCCCCGCGATAATTTGTTGCAGCTCTGCAACTCCTGTTTGGGGGCGTGTGGAAAACTGGTAATAGTTCAATTATTAAAGATTCGTATGTAAAATATTCTCTTCTTATTTCGAAGGCAACAACGCCAGCATTCTGACGTACTCAACCGCAAGCGTAGCAGTAACTAATAAAGGGCGCATGCCTTACCAAATTCATATCTTACATATCTCTTTTACACTACAACTGTTCCCTGGCAATTTTTTTATTCCAGCAAAAATTGTACAACCATTTCCATAAAAAACAACTTGCTATCCCTGAAATAATTTTTTATACTTAGAATA
>JAAYEB010000368.1 GCA_012728995.1 Fibrobacter sp.
CATTACCTGAAATGTCCCCAAGATGCCAGACTCCCTGAAAACCTGCAGCAGTATCAAAAACTGCATTATCATTTAACAATGTTTCTGCATCAGGATTTCCCCAGTATAAAATGATGTACTGAGTAGAGTCGTCACCAAGTATGGAATCAACAAGTACCCAGATATCCGCACTCTCACTGGTTTTATCCCATAACTCGATCTCGTGGGGAAGAGGTTTTCCGTCTGAACAGGTAAACCGGATATCTTCCCCTTCATTCCTGGCCTGTGAAAAATCAAAATTATCGGTGTTTAGCCTGACAAGTACCGGAAACTGATAAACTGTACCCCGGATATCGGCTCCGGATACAGATGTATTAAGAATGATCTCTTTTGAATAAGCCCAATCCGGAAAAGTTATGTTTACAGTATCACCGGCTGTGATGTTGATATTTTCATCCAGAGCAACCGGTTCTTCAATGTCTTCAGAAGAGTACAAGAGCAATGGGATGATACCTGCAGGAATCGAATCCATAAAAACATGTTTTTCTGAATGCTTGAAACGAGAATGAAACGTTGTACCTGGTATATACAGATATCCGGAATCGGAAGCAATATTCGCCGGGAGCATAACTCTTAGTGCACCAGGCTTCCGAAGTATGCATGAAGGAGCTGTGTCGTTCAATGACTCTGGAAAAACAAACGGGATAAGAGCTCGTTCGCGGGAAATCATATGCACTGCCTGTATTGAATATGTGTGATCTTTTTTTACTTTAAATTCGTAAACACCGACCTTGTCAGTTGTATCGACACTGACACTTTCGGACGGTTTATCTTTTACCGGGTCATAATCTGAAGACATGATCTTTACAATAACTTTTTGGACAGGAGAGCCATTTGTATCTGTAATCATTCCCGTTATTCGTGCATTCCCCGCTTCAGAACCACCACCCGTGATATCCGGCGAGCAATCAGGAAACAGAATAACGATGATTACTCCAATTATTGCAGCAAAAAAGATTTTAATTTTGTTAACATTGCAGATCATGGATCACGATACCCTTTTCTTTTTTGAATTAATCCTGGACCGTGGAAACAATTGAAAACCGGCCAGGCAGACAAGTTCGGGATTTGGATCCTCTTTTGCCATATTTAACAGCCTTTTTCTGAAAATCTGTATCTCCTTTTTCATGGTGAAATAGGTTTTACGGGAAACACTGAGTGTAAGTGATGAGATGTCTCTGTTACTTTTTTCGATTGTATCGAGCGCATCAACACTCTGAGAAAGTACCTGTTTATGATATGTCCGCAGTACCATTGATTTTACTTCATCACCACTTGTTATCACCGGGTTGGTACGCTGGTAATTATCTGAATCATCTTTTGCGAGGAAACCATTTTTTAACAGATAAGCAACAGCATCTGCTGCCTGCCGTGATGTAATTCTTGGAATACAGTTGCGTGCCAGTAGGTTGTAATCATCTTTGGCATTTAAAATAACGGCAAGTTCTCTTATAACAGGATAGTACCATTTGCTGAAAAACTGAAGTTTCCTGTCATTTAATTTATGAATACCGCGGCGATAACGAAGAGACAAGAGTGTTTTGAGTGCGGATTCTTTGTCCCTGAAATTGGTAGCATTATTAAACTGTACCAAAGTCTTGAAGTAACGGTTTTGACTGCTTGTCAGGTTCAGTGCCTTGCTGAACTTTTCGATATACTCCCCGTTTAATGTCCTTTCACCTTTAAGCACGCGAATAAGATAGTTTGGACTGGAAATACCGGCTTCACGTGAAAAAAAACGATGCGAAAACCCTTTTTCGTTTTTTTTTCTTGTCGTGTATACCGCTTTAAGATACTCACGATAATCGAAAAAGGTAAAGATATCAACTGTTTCAGCTTGTTTGGATTTCATAACCTTAATATAATAACATTTTATCATAAATGTGTTTTTTATATTATTTTTTTGGTAACATACAAGCATAACTGTTTTGACACAATTTTTAGGTTAAATCGCATTGATAGCATAAGCGTTATTGCTTCATATTTAGTGATTTGAAATTGTTTAAAAACTGTAATCGAATAGTTTTATAAGTGATTAAACATTTTTAATTATTTTATCGTTCATTATTTTTGGTAACACTTTCTTGTAGTGTTCCATATCGAAATCAGATTAAGATGAATATATGAATAAGCTGATATCCCGGCGTTAAAAACTAAAAATCCGAAACTCGAAACAGAACCAAATATCATTTAGTTGCTGATATCAGGGAGTAATGTTGAAGTATGCAAGAATGGTAAAAAGCATATAGGGCTGAAGACCTCTGTTTTTTCCATAAACGGGACCGGTACACGCAAACGAGGATTCTTGGGCACACCATATTAATGTTGCTAAGATTTTTTTTCCTTGTAGGGGAAACATAATAAAAGGATTATGCATTCGCCTGAAATCGCAGGTTTCTTCTGGTTTGATTTACTGATGCGACTTTTTTCCAACCACTTTTCTACACCAATTTGAGAGTGGTGCACCATTCTTCAGGCTTAATGGCAATAAATTTACTTTGAATCTTGATCACATTGTCAAGAGACAAACTGCGCCCGAGTTGGCATTAACAGATGCAAATCTGCGAATTATATTTCCCAGGCAGAACTCGGTTGTTCTGAGACGGATAAATGCAATGGATCCCTTTCAGGCTGTTCCTTAAATTGTCACCTAAAAGTTTTTCATGGTAGTGCTCAGCCTGGTTTTGGCAGGTAATTAAAATTAAACCGCCCCAAAGTGGGGCACAAAGTTTTGCATGCAGAGCGAAAACTGCCATTACTTATTCACGCTATAATGGCAGTTTCTCATTTTCTCATTGCTTCGACTTTTAAATCTTTCGGCATTTTTTCAATGGAGTAACGAAGCGCTGTCCGTGGCATTACCTCTTTTTTAGATACCACATAATCGAAAACAGCTTTCTGGTTACTCTCACTTGCAGCTTTCAACATCCAACCATAACCTTTTTGTACCATGTCGTCTTTGTCCAAAAGTAAAATGTCTGCAATTTCAAATATATCTTTAAGAAACAATCCTTTTCTTGCAGGTATAATTAACGTTACAGCAGAAGCTCTTTTTGTCCAACGATCAGGCGATTTTGCCCATTTTTTTAATTCGTTGAGATATTCGGGATACATCATGATAAATGTTCCGATTGTATGATTGCAAAGTGTATCGCAATCTGCCCAATTGTTCACATATTTGTTGACCCAACGTTCAAAAATCCTGAAGTCTACAGGTTCGTATTGTTTATTTAAAGACTCTGTAATTTTACAGGAAATAATTGCTTCTTCAAGATATCCGGATTTCCATAACTCTTCGCAAATGACAAAAACATCCTGTTTGGAATACCTTTTTATCTGTTTTAAAAATTCCTTTGCTATTTTGGTGACTTCGGCCATTTTTACACCATAGACCAAAGCTTCTTCTCCTTTTTTGAAAAATCGACATGAAGATATGCGTGTTTGGTTGTCGGCATTATTTTGCAATACCAATCTAAGTTCATCTATCAGTTTTTCTTTCATTTGACAAAATTTCATTGAGGTCCTTTTTTTAGTTAAGCAGAGTGTTAAAGCCTCGCAAGGAATCTTTATCTTTGATATCAACAATCAGCGTCCGGATTTCTGAGAAGTTGTCTGGACTATTCTTCTTTCATTTTGCTGTTACGATTTTTCTCTGATTTATCTTTCAATTTTAATGAAATTCCGACAATCAGGTAATTTAATCAATTATTATTACTTTTAGTTTTGCATAAACATTTCTAAAATTACACTTTACAAATCCATTTTGCTGTTTGCTTCGGAATCTACTGAAACCCAATCAGTATGGGAATTGCCTGTAACGGCCAGTTTTGCAGACGTCCACAAAGCTTAGTGATACTTCGACTTAGCTTTGTGGACGTGACCGCGGCAACTTTATGATTCAGCTACATATACATAACATCGTGATTTAGCCTTTTTCTTCCAATCCATGCATTTGAATACCTCGGCCAGTTAGCTGCAACACGTTGTTAGGCCTTACGTCCGATTAAGTCCGGATGACTTGAAACTACAGATCGCCCCAGAACTGGAAATTTCCGGTAGCATACAACATACCGAGCATATACAACAACCCATCGTAATATATGTACTGATCGTCTGTCGGTGGCTCCATATCCCACAGATCTTGTGCGAATTTAACGCTCAGCAGCGTACCATCCTCCGCCTTGGCCGTTGCCTCGCTCGCCGCATA
>JAAYEB010000369.1 GCA_012728995.1 Fibrobacter sp.
GATACAATTAAAAATTCGAAACAGTAATTGTCCCAACTCTCACATAGAAACAAGCCTGCTCCAATTCCGAATTCCGACCCCGAAAGAAACCCGGAACCGTTTTGATATCTATATCTTTTTGATCCCCTTAATCGGGGTTGGAACTCGGAACTCGAGGTCGGTATCGGTTCGGTATACTGTTTCTAATATTCGACAACGATACCGACTGAGAAAGAAAACTGATTGCTTGTGTTTTTTGTATTATTTTCAGATTTTTCTTTGGTTCTGTTTCGTATTTCGGATTTGAGATTTCGAATTTTTACACTCACAGCCATAAACCTGTTCCACACACGCCAAATATTGCTTCAACAAGCTTGTTACCAATTAATACTCACTACTCAGAGATAATAAATTAGCTTAATTCCTTTAATTTTATGTATTTTAAAAGAAAAATTATCAGTTATAGACAGCACTGGTTGGTTATACTAAAATTGATGAATTGATGAAGTTAAAAATTATTGCGCTTGACTGGTACATCAATCCGATATAAAAATGGCTTCTTGATATAATGATTTTCAGATTTTTTATCCTTACAGCTTTGCTGCTATATGTAAAATCTTATTGCAACATTACAGGTGTAGTATTCGATTCTTTTACAAAGAAAGCTATCGCTGAATGCAATGTAGAAATTCAGGGGACAGAATTATCTCAGAAAACCGACAGAAACGGGTATTTTCATTTTGATATCGCCAAAAAGGGCACCTACAATCTTGTTTTTACACATAATGACCATGTAGTTTACATAAGAAATGATGTATATGTTTCAGGGAAAAAGCCTCAACATTTACAGATTGCTCTTGACCCGGCTTTACACAAACTCGAAAACATGACCGTTACTGCAACTTCTGTGCAGAAAAATGTGGATATGGTAACATCAACAGGAACATTTCTTAACAGTGAGCTTATGAGAGCTCCGGGTGCTCTTGCTGATGTACAGCGTATAGTCCAGAACATGCCCGGTGTTGTTTCCGGAGCCGATAATGTCAATGAAGTCATTGTGCGCGGTGGAATGAGAAACGAGAATCTTTTCCTGATAGATAACATTGACGTTATAAACCCGAATCATTTTGCGGATGAAAACAGCGGCGGCGGTGTCTTATCGTTACTCAATCCTTTATTGGTAAAAAAACTGGTTTTCAATGCAGGCGCGCCCCCTGCAGATTATGGCGGCAAAGCATCTTCTGTCATTGATGTCACACTAAGGGAAGGGAATGACAAACAGGTTTTTGCGGGACTGGATCTTGGTGTTACCGGAGCAGGTTTTCACATTGAAGGACCAGCATGGAAAAAAAGCAGTTTTATTTTCAGTGCCAATAAAAGCTATCTGGATTTTGTATCAAAATTTGATCCAGGAACTGCTGTACCCCAATACTGGGCAGTTCAGGGAAAAGTAAAACAATCTTTTAAAAACAGCACCATATCTGTTTTGTCATTATATGGAAACAGCAATATAGATATAGAAAACGGTAGAGAAAGCCGTAATCTGAATACAGATGTCATAATCTCCGGAAGCTCCAGTTTTCTTGCAGGTTTAAACTGGGAAAGAAAGTTCAGTGATAGAATAAGCTCCATTCTTACCCTGTCAAATTTTGATAACAGATTCAGCAATTTTGGCTATGATATCACTTCCTACAGTCAAGATACTTCTTTTTTCAATAAAACAGCAATAAAGGAATACACCCTTAAACTTGAATCTGAATTTCTTGTAAATGACTTTTTAAGAATCAAGTCAGGTGTATACGGCAAACTCACTGATGTTGACATGCTAATTATAAACAGTGATGATACGCTTTTTACTTACGACCATATGCAAAGTCAACCGGTACTGGATTCCAACGGCAATTTTTTTCATACTGCAGCTTTCAGATCCGACAAATTACAGAGTAATTCTGCCGGTGCGTTTCTTTCTTCATCACTGTTCTTCGACTCCGGACTCAAGCTGATTACAGGATTACGTACCGGATACCTTAAACATACCAGAGAAACTATAACAGATCCCCGAATCGCAATCTCCTATCGCGTAAATGATAAAATTTCTGTAAATTCATCACTTGGAATCCAGAATCAGTTTCCTGAATTTTCTGATCTGATATTAAATGCTGAAAAAAAGAATCAGAAAGCAAAACGTGCAGCAACAGGCATAATCGGAATAGACTGTTCACCAGGTTTTTCGGGTATTAATTTCATTGTTGAATCTTTTTACAAGAGATACGACAACCTTTCTCTTGATTATCTTTACGATCTTGAACAACAATTCCACTTTTTAAAAAATAACCGTAAAACCGGATCTGGAACCGGTAAAAGTTACGGTATTGAATTTTTTTCTGGGAAAAAATTAACAGATGCATTTTCATTCTCGCTGGCATACTCCCACTCCAGATCATATTGGAAACACACCCATCCTGTTAAAAGTAACTGGTTCAGAAGCGATTATGATTACCGGAATGTGCTTACATTTACTGGTGGATATAAATTTGAATTAGCTGATAAAACCTGGTATCGTAATCTGAAACAAAAATTGGTTTTCAAACTTTTACTTCCGGTTTTGCCATTTTCAGACAGACAGGAGTTCTCTGTAAAATTCAGGTACAGAGGCGGCAGACCTTATACACCATATTTCTACGATACGTTGTATGGCAGATGGAGTTTCAGACAGAATGATTTGAATTCGGTAGAAATGGAACCTTATCATCGTCTGGATTTACGATGGGAAAGAAGATACAGTTACAGTTTGTTTAATGCCATATTTTATTTTGAAGTACAAAACCTCTATAACAGAAAAAATATATGGACTTATCTCCATGATGATAAAAATGATAAACCATCAAAGATCTATCAACTGCCCGTATTCCCTTCAGGAGGTTTTATCATAGGTTTTTAACAACTTTCTATCTGTATATAATCTGAAAACAGGGCATTTTACCATAAAATCATTTTTTTTACCTGTCGAGATCTTAAAAAGATCAAAAACAATCTGTTTTGTTTACTTCATATTGTCAAAAAAGGATAATCTTGTCGTGAAAAAAGTTTTGAAAATTGTTGCATCCTTTATTGGTCACACCCTTTATCTGACTGGCTCTGTTTTATTTACCATTCTATTTCTTCCCGTGGTTATTTTGTGCAAATACGCTGGTAATTACAAAATCCCTTCTCTACTGCTCTATTTTTCCCTTTCATTTTTTGTCAGGAAAGTCCTGGCAGGGCTGTGTGTTATAGAAATGAAGGATGTTAAGGGCCTTGATAAGATATCCTCACTGGGTCCGGCAGTTTATGTATGCAACCACAGAGGCAAACTGGACGGCCCGCTTATCCTTTCTTTTGTTAAAAATTTAAAGCCAACAATGAAATCGAAGTATGCCAAACGGCCTGTTTTCAGGATATTTGTCAAATGGTTTGACTTTTGTGAAATTGATTTGCGATCAAATCAGAAACTGATCGAAACCAGTCGTAAATGTTCCAGAATTCTTGAAAAACAGAGTCTTCTCTTTTTCCCTGAAGGAACCCGTAAAACAAGTGACAAGCTTTCAGATTTCAGGAAAATGGCGTTTAAAACATCAGCAGACAACAACGTCCCTGTAGTACCGGTCTTACTGTACAATAATACACCCTTTATGACAAAAAAACTTTCCTCATTTTTCCCGTTGGACAGAGTTCAATACAAAATTCATTTTCTCGAACCTGTATACCCGTCGGGTAAAAGTGTCAGTGATTTAACAAATACAGTTTACGATTTGATGAATGCTGAAATGCTGGAAATGAGCATTGAAAAAACTTGATCCTTTTCTATACAAACCCTGAAAACTGTGGAGATATAATGAGAAAAAAAATAATTTATGATCTTTCTGATGTTATGGAACTGCTGCCTCATCGTGACCCGTTTCTTTTTGTTGATTGTATAACTGAATTCAAACCGAACAGAAAGATTGTTGCGAACCGATTCCTTAGACCCGATGAACCTTTTTTCAAGGGCCACTTCCCTTCAGAACCAATAATGCCCGGAGTTTTAATAACAGATGCACTTGCACAGACAAGCGGTCTTTTATGGGGTTTTACAAAGAAGGAATCTGAAAAATCTTCAGACAATGACAAGAAATCCATTTTCTACCTTGCAACCGACAACATGAAATACCTTAAACCAGTCAGACCAGGCTCAGATCTTGTCCTTGAATCATCATTCCTTGAAAATTTCGGAGTTCTTTATAAATATAAGGTAGGTGCTTTTGTCGATAATATTACAGTTGCAAAAGGTTTTCTCACTTTGGCCATACAGGAGCAGGAAACAAAATGAAAATATTACTAATTGAATCTATTCCAAGAAAAACAGGTCACACTTACAAATTGGCTCAACATTTCAAAGATGGATTAGTCAGTTCCGGTGCAGACTTCAAAACCATAGATCTGTTTAACTACAATATCAAACCCTGTAAAGGCTGTTATATCTGCTGGTCGAAAACCCCGGGCAAATGTGTCATTCACGACGACATGGAAGTACTGATGGAATCTTTTCTTGAATCCGACATCATATTTCTGATAACTCCGATGTATCATTACACGATGAATTGTGAAATGTTGAAATTTCTCGAAAGAACCCTGCCTTTTTCAAAATACGGGTTCAACAGTTCTCCGCTTGGACTGATGCGAAACAGTATACGTTATCCAGAAAAATGGAAAAATAAAAAGCTGGGCTTGCTGACATGTGGTGCTTTCAAGGAGTACGATAACTTTTCTGCTATAACCCGTACATTTGAACTGATCGCAAACGGAATGAACCTGGACACATGTGGCATCCTGATAAGACCTGAATCTTATCTGCTTAGATTCAAACCTGCAAAACCAAAGACAATAACAAATATCGAAAAAGCTTTTGAAAGAGCCGGATATGAACTGGGAACAAACGGCAGTATCAGGAAAGAAACCATTGATAATGCCAAAGCACCTATTGTCAAGACCACCGAAATGTATATCAGTTATGCCAGAATATACTGGGAATATGTAAAAGAAGCTTATGATCAGGGAATAAATGATGAAAACATTATTGCAGCACGGGTAACCAAAGATCCTGTAATTTTAATGAGGGAATTAAATTCTTACATCAATCCTGTTTCAACCGCAAAAGTAATAGCTACACTGTATTTCCATTTTACAGATAGAAATCTGAAATTTATAATCAACATAAACAAGGGTAAAAGTGAACTGATTACAGACAAGGAACCCGACAAATATGACCTTAAGGTAGAAACCGACAGCAAGACATGGGGCGACCTTTTTCTTGGAGATATCAATCCAAGAGATGCCTTGATCGGCAAGAAAATCATACTTAAAGGTGACAAGCATCTTTTCCTGAATCTCGAAAAGTACTTCCCACCTCCATCAGATTAATGGAACTGAAGCGTAATTTCAGAAAACCGCTGTTGCAGTAAGGCCACCGTCAACTACAATAGTCTGGCCGACAATATAAGAGGAGTCATCTGATGCCAGAAACGCTATAACTTTTGCAACTTCTTCCGGTTTTCCAAATCTTTTGAGCGCGATTTTGCCAAGATTCTGTCTTTTTATATCACGAGGCATTTTCCCGGTCATGTCAGTTTCGATAAAACCCGGAACAACTGAATTTACCTTTACTTTTTTTGATGCCAATTCTGCTGCCAGTGATCTTGTAAAAGCCAGAATAGCTCCTTTTGAAGTCGAATAATTTGTTTGCCCCGGTATCCCGACCAATCCGGATACCGAAGCAACATTTATTATACTCCCGCCCCCAGCCTGAATCATTGGTTTACAGACAGACTTAGACCAATAGACGGTTCCGTCAAGATTAACATCCAGAACTTCCTGCCATCTGTCCATTTCTGCAATTGCAAAAAACTGATCATCTGTTATACCGGCATTATTTACAAGGATATCAATCCTTTTTTCCTTTTCGAATATTGAATTTACAATATCCATAATTGAACTTCTGTCTGTTTGACAACATCGAATTGCAACAGCTCCGGTATTATCTGAAATTTTATCAGCTTCCTCATTACTCTTATTATAAGTAAAATACACGCGTGCACCAAGTTCCGATAATATCTCTACCGTTTTTTTCCCGATGCCGCGTGAACCACCAGTTACAATTGCAATTTTGTCTTTTAGATCCATTTTAACTCCGTCAGTTAATCTATTTTCATATTCAGGGATTTTGGTGAGAATGGCGGCATGGAAATTGTCTGTATTTGCGGACCATTTGCAGCCCCCAGAAAATAGTTCAACCCTGAATACGCCAGATCAAATGGCAACAGTGCCAATGCGACTGTTTTATCGAGCACATAAGAATGCTTTGCAGAAATGATGCTGCCTATTTCATTGTTTTCATCAAATATTTTTTCACCCGGGACAACCTCACCTGCATTGTTTTCAATTACGATACCTATAATTTTCTTGTCAACACCTTCATCTCTTTGATTTTTTATAATCTCGCTTCCGATGAAATTCATGTTTTCAAGATCAATCATCCACTGGAGCCCGAGATACAATGGGTTTTTGACTGCAATACCTTCACTGAATATGTTAAAAAACCTGCCATCCAGTCTGAGAGTATTATGTACCTCCAGCCCGCAAACAGTTCCGTCAATCTGTTTTACTTTTTCTGAAGCTGTATCAAAAAGCTTTTCTGCGATCCGTTTTTCTGCCAGCACATAATAACCGAATTCTCCTGTTTTTCCTGCCCTGATCACATTTACTTTTGTATCATCAAATTCAAATTCTTCTATCGACAGATACGGAAGACCCAATATGTTAACACCAAAAATCGCTTTTGCTGCTTTCCAGGCATTACAGCCGTCAATACTGAGCATAACATAGTCATCGGTAATATTTTTAAGGCCATAATCTGCACCGTTATTTTTTTCAAACAATATTTTGTCAAGAGTTGAATCGTCTGTCACAGATTCGCACAATATTAAAAATTCTTCGTCGTTATTTGCTATATAACAGTCTGAAACAATATCACCGTTTTCATCTGCCAGAAATGTATGCAACACCCTTCCGAATCTCAGGTTCTCTACATTGCCGGCAAAAATGTTATTCAGAAAATCGAGTCCCTCCTGTTCAGGTATTGAATATTTCTGAACAAATGAAAAATCGGTTAATCCGGCAGCATTCCTTACAGAGTTGTATTCAGTTTCGATATTTCCAGATGAATCTGGTATATTGATCCCATACCTTTCCTTAAAAGAAATACCATTGGCAATTAACTTGTCCTTTAAAAACATTTCTCTCATTTCTCAACCCCTTTTTGCGCAATAATGTAATCTGTTATCGTATTCAAGGACCTTAAAGGAGCGGTGTTACCATCCTCAATTCTTACATTAAAACAGCTCTCCACAATCATGACTATCTCTATTGCATCCAGTGAATCAAGACCCATTCCTGCTCCCAGTATTGAAATATCCTCATGAATATCTTCCGGTTTGTACGGGAGATCAAGCCTTTTTATCATTTCCTCTTTCAGCTTCTGAAGTATTTCTTTCCTTGTTTTTATTTTTTCTTCTCTCTCCACATTCATTTGCCCTCCTTGTTTTATTATTGTTAATCCAGTTTTCTATTCAATACAACAGAGTAATTATAACCCAGATCCGTAGAAGACAGAACCATTACCTTGTTAATTTCCCGATTCATATCCAGACAATCCACACTTTCGATTCCGGTTATTTGCGGCCATAATGATTTATCCGCGTTTAATTTGTACAGAACACATCCCAGAGCAGACATGATCGAGCAGCTTTCAATATACCCGGTATTGAAAGTATTTGTGACAAGAGGTTTACCTTTAAAATGTTTATCATATACACTGAGCACTTTATTGTCCTGTATATTTCCCTGAGGTGCCCAAACCACCAAGTCTATACTTTCTTTTTCCAGTCCCGAGCGTTCCAGTGACTTTTTCATTGCGATTTCGAGTTGTTCAGGATCAAGACATTGGGCTCCAAACTGGTCGGAATCACAAGTAATTGAATATCCAAGAATTTCACCATATACAGTTGCATCCCTTTTTCGGGCTTCAGAAAGCGTTTCCATCATGAAAACTGCAGCCCCTTCACCGAGAACTTTCTTTCTAGCTTCATCACTTCTGTATCTGTAATCTTTTTCCTTATCCCCACTATACAAAAAACCTACAAGATCGTAATTGTAAAAAGTCTGTTTGTCAATTTCATCAGCAGCACCGGCAAGCATGTACCTTGTTCTTCCAAGCTTCAAACTGTCGTATGCAAACGCCATGGCCTGCAAAGCCGAGTGAGGTCCATTACCAAGAGTAGTGTTGACTCCCTTAAGGTAAAGTATATTGGCAATCCATCCGGCAATTGAATTGGCTGTTATATTTGAAAAAGTTGTTGTGTCGGCAGAATGATTACCACTGCTGAATACCTTGTCCATATGAATTATTTCCGGCGGTCCGTTTGTTATGCTGAAAGCCACACCAAACTCTTCTGCAGTTTTTCTGTTAGGCCTTAAACCGGAATCATCTATGGAAAAAGAAGCAGCGGAAACAGCCAGTTTACTGATTTTATTTGACAATTTTCTGAAATCAAGTCTCCTGTTAACATCCCTGGAACTAAAGTCAGGAACAAACCCCGCGCATTCAGCTTTCAAGCCATTTTGCCAGACAGACTCATCTTTACTGAATTTTTTCTCTCCGGCAACCAAAGCCCGAACATTTTCGGCTATTCCAAGACCAAGTGATGTTACAAGTCCAATACCCGTAATAACAATTTTTTCATTATCAGGTGTTTTTTTTCTGACTATAGGTTTATTCCAGTCTGAAATGACAACAGATGCATGACTGCCTCCAAAAGCAGAATTACACGAAACGAAAACATCATATTTTTTTTCCCGTTTAAAATTGGGAACATAATCCAGTTCGCATCCCGGACGGTTTTCCCTGAAATTTATTGTTGCAGGAATGAAACCTTTTTGCATGGCGATAATATTACATGAAGCCTCAAGTATTCCTGTTGTTCCCATACAATGACCAAAAAAAGACTTCAATGATATTGCGGGAATATTTTTATCATCTATAAAACGGGCAATCCCTCTGGTTTCACATTTGTCGTTTACTTCAGTACCTGTACCATGTGCATTGATACAACCTAAATCTTCTATTCCATACCCGGAATCGTCCAAAGCCATTGAGATAGTTCTATATACCCCTTCACCTCTTGGATCTGGTGCGGTAGGGTGATGAGCATCGAGAGCTGTCGAATAACCGGATATTCTTGCATAACATCTTGCTTTTCTCAGTATAGCCTTTTCCATTTCTTCAACTACCCAGAAACACGAAGCCTCACCTACATTCAAACCGACTGGTTCAGAAAAAGGTGAGACTGCTTCACTGGAAGTTGCTCCAAGGGCATCAAACCCTGCCATATTAGAAAGAGCCATACTGTCTGATCCACCAACGATCACAGTCTTGCAGTACCCTCTGTCGATCAATGATTTTGCCAACCCTATGGCACCTGTTGATGAGGAACACGCGGTTGTTACAATCCATATGTCACAAGTCAGTTTGAAATATGAAGATATTGCCCTGCCAAAACCATAATATTGCGCCTGAATATTCATTTGTTCATTATAGGCTTTATCGCTCTGACCATGTTTCCAGCGATAGAGGTCTTCACCTGTCAGTAACCCTCCGTTACAGGTAGATAATACGATCGAAACATTGTCATTTCTTATCTCGTCAATACTCAACCCGGCATCATTCAAAGCCTTTTTAATTGTCACAATAGCATATTGAAGATACTTGTCTTCATAAAGATTCTGTTCCTCTTTTGTAAGATACTCATCCGGGTTGAAATCCTTTATTTCACCACCGTATTTCATTTTGAAATGAGACGTATCGATTTTTTTTATCAGGTCAATTCCGGTTTTTGAGTTTTCCAGTGATTCCAGTATCTGGTCATAACTGTTCCCTATCGGACTCAAAAAACCCATACCGGTAATTACAGACTGTCCCCTTACACCAGATTCCTGTAAAGGTTTTCCAACTATTTTGATTCCATTTTGGTATGTTGATGGTTCAAGACTGCTCAAATTAACATCCTTCTGTTTTTTAAAAAACTCTTTCCAGACCTTGATAAACTGGTCATATAACTGATGCTCGCTCATATTTGACGGTTTAAAAACTACATGAGCACCATTATAATGTTTCCACTCTGTATCAATAATTCTGTTCTGTCGTTTTAACCTGTTCCAGTGAGGTGAACCTGGATAAGGCGTAAACACGAAAAACTCCGAAGTTTCTATGCCTGCCTTGTCGTACAATTCCAGGATTCTGTCGGCAATCGACAGATCATCCCAGTCCCTTCCAATTGCGCAACTGCCAAAAAAACGTATATCCCTGTCTTCCAGGATCTTTACCAGATCCATAATTCTCTGCTGTTCCCTCTTATCTCCCTGCAAAGCTTTGATGGAGTATGGATCGACATTCATTGTGCAGTAAAAATTCTTTACACCTGCCTTGGCAGCAAGCGAGAAGAAGGCAGGATCTGTATTAAGTGCTACAGTTGACGAAACAAAATATTTCTTATTGAGAGGTTTGATTCTTTTAAACAGTTCAGTAGCATATTCAATTATACTTCGTTGCGTAAAAAACAATGAATCATCAGCCAGATACACATTCTCATATTTCAGTGTTTTTAACTCTTCAACTACCCTGTCTATCGGCTTGAAACGCATTTTGAATCCCATGTGCGCAGGTATGGCACACATGGCGCAATTATAACTGCACCCCCGTGAAACCTGAATGAGATCTTCCTCCCACTCGTAACTTCTGTTCCCATAAAAAATTGAGCGTTTCGGAATTGGCCAGTTTACCGGATCGGATTTGCATCCTCCTTTATACACTTTTTTCAGGGAATTATTTTCTGCATCTTTTAATATTTCAGGCCAGGTAGTTTCTCCTTCACCAACATTTACAGAATCAGCATGCTTCAGACACTCTTCAACCATAAATGACGGGAAAAAACCACCCATAATAACTTTTGTACCCATCAGGCGGAATTTGTCGGCAATTTCGAATGCTCGCGTGGCCTGAGGTGTAAAGCAATTTATACCGACCAGATCAAACTTTTCAGAATAATTTATGGTATCACCACTGTTATCATCAATAAATACCAGATCAATATGATCGGGCGTTAAAGCAGCCAGGATAGGAATTCCAAGTGAAGGTGGTGTAGTAAAATCACCAAGAAAATATCTGACTAAATTACTGTCAAGTTCATGATTGTTTGTAAGAAATTTTTCAAAACCAGGATAAACAAGTGCTACTCTCATTAATAAATACCTGAAATAAAAAGTGTGAATATAATTTTACAATACCTTTTATGTAATTTCATTAGTTTAACTTTCACTTTGATCAAGCCATCCCTCCGTTTACTGATATTGTCTGGCCTGTTATATATGATGAATCATCGGAGAAAAGATATTTTACAAGAGATGCTACCTCTTCGGGACGCCCCCGGCGCCGCATCGGTACGATCTGTCTGATAAAGTCATCTTCTATATCTTCTGCCATTTCCGTATCAATAATACCCGGAGCAACAGAATTGACAGTTATTTTCCGTTTTGCCAATTCCAATGCCAGTGATTTCGCAGCGCCAAGCAGTCCCGACTTTGCAGCGCTGTAATTAACCTGCCCCCTGTTTCCGGTAATCGCACTTACAGATGTAATTATTACGATTCTTCCGCCGCACCTCATTTTAATCATCGGCATTACAAGTGGTCTTATAACATTGTAAAAGCTGTCCAGATCAGTATTTATTACACTGTCCCATGCATCCTCATCCATATCCGGAAAAGGGCAGTCTTTTTTTATCCCTGCATTCAAGACTATTCCATAAAAAGGCCCATTTTCTTCGATATCTTTTTTGAGAATTGATTTGCATTCCTCCCGATCCGAAACATCGAATTGAAGCAAACTGGCCTTCCCTCCAGCTTCCTGGATGTTTTTCAGTGTTTCTTTAGCATTAGTATTATCTTTTTTAAAATTGATAGCGATCCGAAATTTATCTTCTGCAAGTTTAAATGCAATCGCCTTTCCTATACCCCTGTTTCCACCTGTAATCAACACCCTTTTATCCATTGCCTACAGATCCCTTCCAACAATTATTGAGCAATTGTTACCACCAAAAGCAAAATTGTTGACCATAAAGTTAAATGGACCGGAATTTTTTACCTGAGTATTGGAAACAAGAATCTTTATATCAGGAATTTTTTCATCCCTGCATCCATCCCAGGCATGTTCAGGTAAGAACATCCTGTTCACATCCTGCTCAAGAATCAAGGCACAGATCAAAGCTCCCATTATTCCAGAAATACCCAATGTATGCCCGATCAGCGGCTTGATCGAGCTGCATGCAATTGAATCACCCCAGATATCATAAATTGCTTTAGCTTCAGAAATATCATTTAAATTCGTACCGGTGCCGTGGAGTTGAATATAATTTATATTGTCTTTAGATAAACCGGCATTTTCCATAGCCATCATCATCGATTTTTTGGCTCCAGTTCCTTGTGGATCCGGAGAAGTGACATGGTAAGTATCACAAGACTCACCGATACCTTTTATTTGGATTCCACCCGTTTCACGTGTAAGTATACAAATCGCAATACCTTCTCCAATATTTATTCCATCCCTGTTTGCACTCATTGGATTGGCAACGCCTTTGGAAAGCAGTTCCAGCGAATCGAATCCTCTCACTGTCAAATACAACAAGTTGTCTATACCACCGGTTATCACAGCATCACAAATACCATTTTCAAGCATTGCCATAGCCGAAGAAACAGCCTTTAACCCTGAAGTACATGAAGTAGAAATTGTATATGCAGGACCTGCAATACCGAAAAGGTTTTTCAAATAATTGGAAATACAGGATGTCTCAATAGAACCATACATGTCTTTTGGCAACGAATCTGTTTTCATTTTTTTACGAACTAAATTTTGCAGATTTAAAATCCCTGAAGTGCTTGTACCTGTTACCATTCCTATTCTGTCATTACCATATCTCTGTTTTAACAAGTCAACTTTTTCACGCAATTCAAGATATGCCCATTTACAAAACAGTTCGTGTTTTGTGGACGTATCCTGTATTTCGGTATCACACTCAGACAGATCTATGTTTGTCCTGCCCACGAATACTTTACGATCGGGAAAGTATTCATCTGTTTCAGTCAGGAATATCCTGTTATCGGCAGCTTCCAGATTAGAAAATATCTCCTTTTTTGAACTGCCGAGGGCATTTGCAAGAACATAAGAATCAATTTTACAGCTCATTTTAGAATCCTTATCAGCTTTTTCCTGTCTGAAGCAAATGGAGAAAGAAACAGGTTTATTGAAATACCAATCAAAATCGTAAATCCAATTGAGCTAAGGGCCGGTATCATGCTTAATGAAAGCATACCGAATGAAAAAATGGTTGTTAATGCCGATAATAGAATCGCAACAATGGTAACTGATGGATTTGCAACTGATTCTGCCAGAAATATTGAATAATCAATTCCCAATGCCAGTACAAGTATCAGGGCCAGTATATGCATGATATTTAATTCTACTGAAAAGATTGAATAAATTGAAACTGTCAATAATAACGTCATGATTGAAGGGGCAAATACTTTTAAACCTTTTATGAAACCATACCTTAGAACCAGAACTAAAAAAACGATTGAATACAAAACCGGAATAAAGCGGAACAGATTTTTTCTTACACCTCTTAACAGGTTAGATATTCTTGTATTATTGTTAACTAAATATACATTCTGGTCTTCATCAGTAATTTCCTCCAATAATTCAAAAGATTTGATTCCGCTTAACAGTATCGCACTAAAACATGTATCAGAAATTTCACCGATCCATAATTTTTCATACTCGGTTGCCACTGAAGATTTCAGCCAGTCATCAATAGTTAAATATTTCCCCTTGCTTTCCTCAATCTCTCTTTTCAATTTTTCCAGAGTTTGAGGTTGAAAG
Source organism: Fibrobacter sp. (assembly GCA_012728995.1). Lineage (GTDB taxonomy): Bacteria > Fibrobacterota > Chitinivibrionia > Chitinivibrionales > Chitinispirillaceae > JAAYEB01. Next base: position 14,042 of record JAAYEB010000369.1, read on the forward strand.
CCAGTCTCATCAAACAGCTTGCCCATTTCATCCTCATAAGACAAAACTTTTGCGGCCAGCATTTCATGATCTGCTTTCTGTTCTTTTTTGCTTGGAACAAATTTTGTCAAGGCCTGATAATCCGCCAGATCCCCGTTAACACGTATTTGCTCCAGTTTTTCTGTAACAGTTTCGATATTTTGTAGAAGGCTCTCTTTTGATACACCTTTCACCAGAAGATACTCGCTGTCATATTCAACATTAGTCAGTTCCTTGATTGTCGTTACAGTTTTGTCGAGATCGGCAGTCTTCATCTGGAATACCTTTATGTCATCATTGAAGGATACTCCAGGAAGCCCAGCAATTATAATCAATATTAACAGAAAATAAACAGTATATCTGAACATTTTTTTATCCATCAATCTGAAATATGCACATATCAAAGGCCTGAAAAAGTGATATGAATTTTTATAATTTCCTTTTTCCTTAAATACAGCGGGAAATAAAATCAACACAGTGAGATAAGCGCCAATGAGTCCAGAAACAGTAAATATTGCTATCTGTTTCAAACCACCAAAAGGAATAAAAAAGAATGTCGAATAACCCATTACAGTTGTTATCAATCCCATGGAAATTCCAGGCAGTACATTTATCAACCCTCTGGATGAATTCCAGCCGCTTTTACAAAAAGAATATTCTGACAGATAATGAAAACTATAATCAATGCAGATACCTATCAGACACATTCCCATTGTGACCGATATTATATGAATTCTGTAAAATACCAGTACAGATACAGCCAGCCCACACAGAAGCGCAATAAATATCGGGAATGCCCCCCAGAAGAGGCATTTAAAACTCCTGAATGCGAATAACATCAAAATAACGATAATAGAAAACGACAATAAACCAATAAAACCGGTTTCAAACTTTGACCTGTCCAGATAACGGCTCGCATAGGCAACCACACCGGTGTACTCAACATTTGCACCTGTCTGGGATCTGATCTTTTTCTTTTGTTTATCGACAAAGTCATTGAATGAATTTTGTACTTCCTTTTCGAAACCGTTTTCCTCGAGATATGTGGATATCAGAACTGTAGTTTTGATCGAATCATCAATTATTATATTTCCCTTGTCATAATCGAACTTGTCCCTGAATTGAACTACTGAATTAATATATTGAGGAAAAATAAGCAGAGGATCCTTATTCAGCATATCTCCATAGATACTAGTCATCGGAGAAAACAAGGTTTTATAAAAATGGGTTCTGAACTGTTCAAATTTCTTATCAATTAATACAAGTTTCATTTGAGGCGGGATAATGTTAAATCTGTAATTGAAATAGAACTTGAACCAGTCGGTTTCCTCTGGCAATTTGAACAGTTCATGCCGGGCTAAATCGTGTCGCATCGCAGTTGCAGCATCAAGTGCAGAATCCCTGACCCTGTGTGAAATTGTAAACAATACATTTCTGGACAATTTTTCCGAAAACCTGTCCGATGCTTCATTAAAAAGTCTGTTTTCATTTTCAGAAGGAAGCATCTTCAATATATTTGTCTCGATGATAAAACCTTTTCTGACTTTTAATAATGAAATAAGCGCCAGTAAAAGAATCATAAAGATCCATATAGCCACTATAATATTTTTATTTCTGTTTAAGAATTTCATTAACTCTGTTCAATTCTTCTTTTTTCAAAGTTTTGTGTTCTTCAAATCTGAGTTCCGTAATTTTTACATCGTGGCCCATTACTGTTACTTCATTAATTTTCCCATTACGGTCTCCACTAATGATTATGTTACTGATAAATTTGCTCATAACCCGTTTTTTCGGTATTAACCCAAGTAACCATTTCACATCATCATCCGAATAAAACAGATCAAATATGCCGGATAATTTATCCAGACCGGAATTTATCATTTCGGTCATGATTTTAGCATAACTGAATTCGCCAACCGGAACGGGATTATCCTTTTCAAACACTTCACCTTTTTTTGTAATAAGCAGATATTGATTATACGGTTTTTCAGTTTCCCACACAATACCTTTATCCGGTATGAAAACCATATTACCCTTTGAAACCAGTTCCTTATTCAATGCTTTTACCTGTATTGTCTGAATAAATTTCGCAGAGAAAGCTGCTTCACTGATGAATTTTTCGTAAAGTTCTATTAATGCAGAATCATTGGAAATTTTACTTATCTTCTTTTGAAATAATTCACCATTGGAATCCGCATAAATAATCTGAAAAATTAAAATTAAAAACAGAATAGATTTCATTTTTTACTTTTCTATAAAACCGGTATCTGAACATCAAAATCTTGATCAACAATCAACGTGATTATCTTTTCCAGCGATTCATCAAGCGGTCTGTCATCAAGTACAAACCCGGCAGTGTCAAGGACATTCTTTTTTATTCTGCTTATTTTTTCAGTCAAGTTCTCCTCACTAAGTTCACCCTGTTTTATTCTGATTTCAACAGCCTGCGAGAAAGCAAAAAGTGCTGCAGCACAAACCTGTTCTGTTAACTCTATTACTCTGATACAATCTCTTGCAGCAATAGTTCCCATGCTTACCTTGTCTTGATTGTGACATTCTGTGGATCTTGAAAATGATGTAAGCGGCATTGTTTTTTGCAAAGCTTCTGCAGTCCATGATGAAACCGCGATCTGTACAGCTTTAAATCCGTGATTAATTGACTTATCTGATGCACCCGACAAATTCCAGGGCAACCCGTTATTTGTTTTATAATCTGCAAGGAGAGCAAACTGTCTGTCCAGAAGATCTGCTATGTTAGCCACTGCATTTTTCATCGAATCCATTACAAATGCAATGTGTCCTCCATAAAAATTCCCGGTATGAAGAAACTCGCCGGTTTCTGTATCAACCAACGGGTTATCATTTGTACTGTTAAGTTCAGTTTCTATAAAGTTTCTCATCCATGGAAGCGAATCCGCCAGCACGCCAATAACATGGGGAGCGCACCTTATCGAATAGGGAGCCTGAATTCTATATTTGTAGTTTAATTTTCCATAATCTCTTCTGATCAGTTCTGCTATTTTTCTTTGCCCGGGAAATGGTTTTGCTGCAAAAATTCTGTCATCAAAATGTCCCGAATCAGCCATCAATGCCAATGAAGCCAGAGCAGTTATTGTTGAAGAAAGTGAAGCAATGTATTCAGCTCTCAGAAAAGCGAAGCACGATATCGCAGTCATAACCGATGTACCATTCATGATTGACAAGGTTTCTTTGGGTTCAGGAACTATCGGTTCAATTCCCAACTCTCTGTACACATCGGCCGTATCCCTTATTTCCCCTTTATAATATACTTTTCTTTCGCCATACAGAACGGCCGCCAGATAAGATAACGGCGTTAAATCTCCGCTTGCACCCACCGAACCCTCTTCAGGAATAACCGGTATGATATCTTTTTTCAGTAGTTCAATAATTCTATCCAGAACTTTTATCCTGATTCCGGAATGTCCATTTTTCAAAGAAGTCAGACGACACACCAGAACAGCCCTGGCCATCTCACGGCTCAGTTTTTTACCGAGTCCACATCCGTGAAACTTTGCAAGATTATATTGCAGCTTAGTTGTTTTTTCTACAGAAACATCCCTGTCTACCGAATCACCAAAACCTGTTGTTATCCCATAAATTTTCCTTCCATTGCTGCATATGTCAGCAACACTATCCGAACCTTTATTGATAATTGAAATCCAGTCTTTATCATCGGATAATTCCAGTTTCACTGATCCCCTGGAAATATTTACCACATCCGATATTTTCAGTTGAATACTATTTGACAGTTTTATTGTATCCAATTTTCAATCCTCTTTCTGCCAGAAGTTATAGAAATTAAACCATTGAAAAGGAAACCGGCAACACACATCTTCCAGGTTACTTATATACTTGGCCAGATATTTTTTTATGTCATTTTCCCTGTTTCCAGATGAAATATTTACTTCTTCAAATAGTTTTTCAAAATGTATTTCGTATTTCTGTTGTTCTGCAGAAACTGCGTAGAAAAATATTACCGGACATTTTAATAGACCCGCGATAATCCATGGGCCTTGCGGGAAACTTGCCTCTTCCCCAAAAAATGGTAATCTCAGTATCCTGTTTTTCGATCCTGACGGGATTCTGTCTCCCAGTATCCCCAAAAAACCACCATCATTAACATAATCATACAACATACCTGCTGTAGCTACATTTATTGTATCAATTTCGATTATGCTGTCTTCATTCTGGTTTTTCATCCTGGAAAACAACCCATTGATCATCTGTGCATGCTGCCTGTACATTAACATTTTCAGTTTTATCTGAGGTTCTTTTGCAAGCAGATGAAGTACATCGAAATTTCCTAAATGAGCCCCGATAAAAATTGCGCCTTGTTTGTGTTGAAGCAGTTTCTCTATTTCATCATACCCGGAATATGAGAAGCTGAACTCCTTTCTTTTTCCGGGAATTCTGATTCCTACTTTATCAAGCAATGATGAACAAAAGCAGTTATAGTGCATAAAAGAACTTACAAGACCAGGCTTTAGCAGCAGTTTTGAAGAACCATTCTTATATA
>JAAYEB010000370.1 GCA_012728995.1 Fibrobacter sp.
ATTTTTCCCAATGATGCCAGTATAATCCATTGCTCTGCTGTAAGTTACTCATATATCGCAAGATAAAATTCACACAAAAATCGAGGTATTTTGTATCTTCAGTGGCCCTGAATGCCTGTACCAGAAGCGAGCCAGTCATATAGGTGTCATCTATTGCGTTTCTGAAATGTCCGTCGCTGCGCATATTTGCATCCGCAGCATCTATTCCAAGTTTTAAATGCTGTGTGTTGCCGTTGTGAAGATAAAGGTGGAGCGGTAGTATTCCACACGAATTCTTGTCAATATCACCTGTTTCTATAGAACTGGTCCGTTTATACTGGCTGTTTATCAGGTTATAATTTGAGCTGTCCCCGGAAACATCACCGAAAATGCATGCACCATAATATGAGCAGATATCGGCATAGTAATCGGTAGTACCTGGATTTTTACCGGATCGTTTTATCCAGTAATCTGCAGCAAGCGCTCCTTTTTCGAGTGCACTTTGGAGAACATCATTATCTGCAATCTCCTGCGAAAAAACCAAAGTTACATTTAACATGCAGATAAATAAAAGAATTTGGCGCTTTCTTAGCTTTTTCAACATCATTTAATTTTTCCTCCCCTTTTGATGTTAATTTTTGTAAGCAGCGTAATGCTTCATTATAGTCATTTTCTAAGTGTCTGGATAGTAATCACTCCTTTACCCAAGACGATTCGTTATATATCAATTATGCCAAACATTCGTATCCTGGACAGGAGAGATAGCCGCGACTCGATTTTGTCAATCTGCACACGCTATATTTAATTCATTGCAGTTAAATTCTTGAACAAACCCGAGCAAAATCAAGCAGCTCTTATACTCATTGCTGTTCCTGGCTCTATAATCATTCATAATATTTCAGTTTTAATTTACAGATCCTGCAGACAGCATTTCGCTCACAACTGATTTTTATGCCAAGCCTGGGCTGCGGGTATAGGTTTTGAAGTACTCGCCCAATTCAGGTTTTTGTTCAATTCTTCATGCACACCTGTAATATTTATAACTCAATACAGTTCAACCTCATGCTGAATAAAATAAAGGCATCTTCAATAATATAACCTTAACCGATTTAAAATGTTGTTTTTAATAAAGTTTAAACCTGAAAACCGTTGAATACATAGTCAACATTTTTAGGGGAGCTGAATTCTTTTTGATGCTGTTTCGTTTACAATGGGATCTCAGTGCATTTGTAAAGAATAACTATCGTGCAATCTGTATTATGGCACACAATTATTTGCTGTATAGAAATCACTACACAATTCCAAAATAATCAAAAACTCTAAATTCAGAAGTGAAAACAGGAGATATTATTCAGTCCTGTGTGGGAAATTGTAGTATATAACTTAAACAGGTTCTTTCAAAATCTTTACCGCAAACAAATATGCAGTTGTGTCATTGCAACTCGTCTTCGTTTTTCCCGCTAACGGGACATACACTCATAAACGGAATCCCAGAACATTTTACCTGGCGATATAATATTTTTTATCTCCATGTTCGGCGTACCATAATTTTCATATTCCACCAACAAGATTATTTCTTCGTTTTCATAATATTTTCAAATCTCGTATTACTGATTGGATGGTGGCTGATGACCTCACCATCTTTTACTATACAGAATGTTCCAAAAGCGCACGGTACATTTTGGACATCTTTAACGTCTTTTATATCAACAAGATTCGCTTTAATTTTCATTTTTTCTGCCGTTTTCATGATTGCATCAACATTTTTTACAGAATAGGGGCATTGGGCGGAACGAAAAATCGTTAATCCATCAGAGTAATCTTTTGGTGCTAATTTCCTGAATGAAGGATTTTTGGCTTTACCATCAAATTTTAATACCAGTAATTCAAAATCTGGTTTTGTTTTATCTACAGATTCAAATCCATGTTTAATGAAAATATCCCGCTTTGCCATAAACGATCCTTTTCTTGTCACAACAGCAACACCATCCATTTTAGCTGTCTTTGCCTCTTTTATGCACTCAAGAAGTAATAAAGTCGCATAACCCTTTCCCTTAAATTCTTTTTTGAAACCTACAAAAA
>JAAYEB010000371.1 GCA_012728995.1 Fibrobacter sp.
TCTGTGTTTCTTATCCAGAAGAAGAGAGAAATAGTAGTTTGCATAAAATTCTTTATAGTATGCAACTTTAATTGGTACAATATTATCTGCATTATATAAATTGATGCACTTATACACAAAGGAAGGTTAGCCAAAAGAAGAAAGCTTTTTCATGGCCAGATTGCATTTTTGGTTATCGGAATTACAAATGTTCTGTTCATAATGCCTGCCTGATTTTTTCCTTTATCTCATCCATTTCCGATTCCCCGGAATACTTTTTTCTGGGCCAGAAAAATCCTCTTAATCCGTCACCTTTTGTTCGTGGCACAATATGGATATGAAGATGGGGGATGCTTTGGCTCACCTTGTTATTGATTGCAATAAATGTCCCTTGAGAACCGGTACCGTTCTGAACCGCAATACTTAGTTTTCGGGTTATACTGAACAGTTTGCAATTAAGTTCTGTAGAAAGATCTGCAATGGTTTCAATATGCACTTTTGGTGCAAGAAGCGTATGACCGGTAAAAAGTGGCCGTTTATCCAGAAATGCTATGCAGTCATTATTTTCATACACGATACAGGAGAATTCGATACCTTTTATGATATTACAAATAACACAAGGTTTTTGCATAATTAATTATCTCCTGATTAATTTTTCCATAAACTCTTTTGTTCGAACAGCCTGTTTCTTCCAGGTAAATCCAGATGCAAATCTCCGCGCTTCATGACTCATCTGCTCATGCATTTTATTGTTATTCAATAATGAACTGATATATGATATCAGTTCATCTGTATTATTAAACAGAAACCCGCTTTTTTGGTGTTTCAGCGTCTGACGTAATCCAGGTATGTTCGATGCAACTACAGGTGTACCACAGGCCTGTGATTCAAGAGAGACCATGCCCCACGATTCATACCTCGAAGGTATTACAGTAATATATGAACTGGAATAAAGACATTTTAGTTCATATATATCTACCCTGCCTTTGATCCTGGTATTATTTTGTAAATTTAATTTTTTGATCAGTAACTCAACTTTCACACGATCCTTGCCGCCTCCGGCAATCGTAAGGGTAAGGTCTGGAAATTTTTTGATCAGAACAGAGAACTGCTCAAGAAGAATATCGATCCCTTTCTGGTAAATCTCAAGCCTTCCGGCAAACAGTAGTCCTCTTCCAGGTACATCTTCTTTGTTAGTGGCAAGAAATTCATCCGGTACGCCGTTTGGTATGGATTCCAATTTGTCAACGATTCCGATACCGATAGCAAACTCGAATTCCGGTCCGGAAAAGAAATACTTACAACTTTTTTCTGTTTCTCATATTTTTCTCCCACTTGGGGACACCGAATCTATCTTCTAAAACCAGGTATAATCTATTTTATTCTTTTTGTTAATCCTAATGCTTTTATCATCTGGTCATCATTATCTATTCCTGCTCCACCGGTTGTAAGATATCCGCCGCTTATATATCCATTTGCTCCTGCAAAAAACATCATTGACTGAAGATTTCCAAGATGGAATTCGCGTCCGCCACAGACTTTAATTACCTTTTTGGGCATAGCCAGACGGTACATGGAGATGATTTTCAGGAACTGAAGAGGGGTTTCTTTGGGTGCCGGAGTGCGGGTTCCTTCAACAGGATTGAAAAAATTGATAGGGATTGAATCAACATCGAGTTCCCTTAACTGTAAACAGAATTCCTTGCGGTGTTCCCACGATTCTCCCAGACCAAAAATGCCGCCGCAGCATACATGTAATCCTGCTTTTTTGGCGCGCTTTACGGTTTGGGCGCGTTCATCCCAGGTATGGGTCGAGACGATCTGTGGAAAGAAAGAACGGCTGGTTTCAAGATTGTGATTATAACATACCACACCTGCATCCACAAGCATCCTGAACTCATCTTCACTCAAGATCCCTAGAGAGGCATGTTTCTCTCCGGGGCATTCTTTAAGAGTATCAATTATCTGTTTTAGTTCATCACCTGATAAATGGCGGCCACTTGATACTACACAGAATGGATGATTGTTCCTGAATGCATATTCACACTGTTTTCTGATTTCATCGGGGCTGGCCAGTGCCTTTACAGAAACAGATGTGTTGTTATGGGCAGATTGAGCGCAAAAAGCACAATCTTCACTGCATCCGCCCGATTTGATATTCATTATTGTGCATGGGTCAACCTGCGAAGAGAAACTGTTTCTGCGAACCTGATCTGCACATGCAAACAACACCGAAAGCTCTTCATCCGGCCATGAAATAATGGTATCAAGATCATTTTGGTCTATGGAACCTTTAACTGCTTTGTCAAAAAGCTGTGATGCTTTTAAAAATGCCTGCATCAAAAACTCCTTTTGTAATACCAAAATCAGACGATTCCTTTACGCGATCGCTTTGCAGAGATTGACAAAAGAATCGGATCCAGAACGTTTAATATCCATTCGTGCACGATTACGATAACGACAAAGGTGAAAGTAAATATGACTTTCACAGCCATAAACCCTTTCTGTTCAATGCGCTCTCGCAGCTCATTCCCGCACTGCGGGACAAGCTGTAAATTAATCGTCCGATTTTGGTAATAATTTAAATGTTGTCAATAAAAAATATCTCATTTATTAGATTTTTAACACTATCACTTTCCGATTGTGAACTGAAAAAGGCATGTGGCCCGTTAATTTCAAAAAAACTGCATTTCAACTGTTCGCTAAAACCTTTTCCTGCATCAACAGGAATTATTAAATCGTCTGTACCATGGACAACAATTGAATTTGATGGCAGTTTGTTTTCGAAACGAAGGTCTGCCTGTTCCAGAAACTTTAAACCAGCTATAAGTTCAGTTTCTGAATATATGACTTCAAATTTACCGTGTATCCCGCATGCTTTCAGAAAATCCTCAATTACTTTCTCTTTATTGGTTTTAATTGTTTTTATCATCGACTGAAGAACAGATCTGCGTACTCCCAATCTGTAGTTCCCTTTACGACAAAAACAAAGCGTAGGAGACAATAGTACAAGGTAATCGGGATTAATAAGGTTGGCTATTGATGCTGCTATAACAGCTCCGGTAGACCATCCTGCAACCAGTAACGGTTTATTTGAAAAATTGTTCCAGTATTTCAGTATTATACTTTTCCAGTCCGGTTTCAAGGCTCCGTCTTTGTCAAGTAGCTCGGGCATTACAGTATTTGAATCCAGATAATGTGCCTTATTCCCAAAAATACCAGACAAAATCTGAGGTTTTATACCCCATCCGCCAAGAACGATCCAGTTTCTATCCATTCTGCTTTTTCCACTGTAAAAGTTTGTCAATTACAAAATCCTGTTGCTGTTCGTCAAACCCAAGGTGAACAGAAAACCTCAGACGTGCAGATTGCCTTGGAACAGTAGGTGGCCGGATTGCAGGAGCAATAATTCCATACTGACGTAAAAATCCGGATAATGCTATTGCTTCATTTTCATTTCCGGTAACAAACGGAATTATCTGTGTTGTCGAGTTCAGTGTATTGCAGCCGATTTTCTTTAAGGAATTTCTGAATCTTTGTGATAATATAAGCAACTTTTTACCGATTTTCGGATTATTCCGGATATAGTGTATTGATGCAAGATTGAAGGCCAATACAGAATGGGGAAGAGCAGTAGAATAGATCAGGCTTCTGCAATGGTTTACAAAATAATCTTTTAAAAGGCTGCTTCCGGCAAAGAACCCGCCAAGACCGGCAACTGCTTTGCTTAGGGTTCCCATTTTTATATCGATAAATTCTGCAACACCCTGTTCATCAGCCATTCCGTTTCCCTGCTTTCCGAAAATTCCTGCCGCATGTGCTTCATCAACCATAACCATGGCATTATGTTTTTTTGCCAGTTCGCATATGTCACAAAGTGGCGCCCTGTCGCCATCCATGCTGAAAACAGTATCTGTGATAATCATTTTTTCTTTTGAAACAGATTGCTCGAGTCTTTTGTTTAGATCGCTCATATCATTATGACTATAACGGTTTAATTTACATCCAGAAAGGATGATTCCGTCGTAAATGGATGCGTGATTAAGCCTGTCGCAGAAAACCTCGGTATCTTTACTGCATACGGCTGATATAATACCTAGATTGGCAGCATATCCTGAATTGAAAAGAAGAGCAGTTTCGGTTTCTTTCCAGTTGCAAATCTCTTTTTCCAGTTCACAAAAAAGAGGAGAATGTTCTTCAACCAAACGGGATGCCAGGTTGCCCCAGTGATGATTTTCAATCAGCATGGCGGCTTCTCTCCGGATTTCGTTACACGCATGAAGTGAAAGATAGCTGTTTGAAGACAGATCTATTGATTTTTCATGTTCCGTATACTGCGGGATAGATCTGAATTGAGAGTTTGCCTTTCGGGCAGAAAGAGTCCTGTTTATTCTATCGTAAATCGGAGATGTTCTCATCTATCGTTTCTTTCAAGGCTTTTTCAGTTAAAAAGAACATGTTCTCAATCTGTTCTTCAGTAATAATGTACGGCGGCATGAAATAGATAATATCACCAAGCGGCCTGATTAAAAGTCCGTATTTATGAGCTCTCTGCGTAACTTTATGAGCAAATCTCAGATCTGCAGGAATTTTCTCCTTGTTTTTTCTGTCCTTTACCAGCTCAATTGCTCCAACCATACCAATCGATCTTACATCTCCAACGATGTCGAATTTATTGAAATTTGAAAGGCCTTTGCTGAATGTTTCGATTATGTTGTTCAGTGATTGAGGAATGTTATTGTTTGTTAATAGTTTCATTGATGCGCATGCGGCAGCAGATGCCAGTGGATTGCCTGTGAATGAGTGACCATGAAAGAATGTACGGTTAGACTTGTAATCACCCTGGAATTCCTTGAATATTTTCTCATTTACAACAGTTGCTGCCAGAGGCAGATAACCGGCTGTAAGGCCTTTGGCCAGACACATTATATCGGGTGTTTTTCCTGCATGTTCACAGGCAAACATCTTTCCGGTTCGTCCAAATCCCATCGCAACTTCATCATCAATTGTCAGAATATCATATTGTTTGCAAAGAGAAAAAATCCGTTTAAGCACTTTTTCCGGATAGATCCGCATTCCACCGGCACCCTGTACCATAGGTTCAAAAATGCATGCAGCAATCTTTTCTCCATGTTCTTCAAGTATTTTCTGAAGAGAATCCATACATTCCGCATTACATGAAGAGCAGTTTTTTCCTGCCGGACAGCGATAACAGTATGGTGAATCTGTAAAATGTTGTTTTTTGAAACGTTCATGAAAAAGCGAATGGTACTGAGGAACCATTCCTACCGACATTGCACCCAGAGTGTCTCCATGATAAGCTCCTCCCAGAGCAACGAATTCGGATCTGGGACTGTTTTTAAGTGCATGGTACTGAAGTGCGATTTTGAGCGCTACTTCAACAGATGTCGAACCATCATCTGAATAAAAAATCCTGCTTAAATTCTTTGGAAGAATTGAACCTAAAAGCCCGGAAAGCTCAAGGGATGGTTCAGAGATAAAACCTGCCATTATTACATGTTCAATTTTGTCAAGCTGTTTTTTTACTGCATCTGTTATTTCAGGGTTGTTGTGTCCGAAAATATTTACCCACCATGAACCGATTGCATCTATATACCCGCGTCCTTCCTTATCAAACACATAGATTCCAGATCCATATTCAATTATTCTGGGTGGATTATCAATACAGTCCTGATAACTGGTAAATGGCATCCATAGCCGGTCAAATGAGCTTTTTGATTGCATCGCAAAATCCTTCAATAGAGTTACTTGTTGATTCATATTGGACTTCCAGAAAGGGGAGTGGCCTGATAAAGTCCCGAATCGTTTTTATGTTATCATGATAAATAAAATCAGTGGGCTCATTACCGCAGTTGTTCATAACTATTCCTGCAGTTTTGATTCCCTTTTCTTTTAAAGCATTTAGTGAAAGCAGTGTATGATTAATTGTACCAAGCTTCGGAGAAGTTACAAGAATTGCAGGAAGTCCTAAATGAAGCATCAGATCTGCCATACTGTCTTTTTCACTCAAAGGAACCATAACACCTCCCGCCCCTTCAACAATAGTTATTGTGTTTTGATGCGAGATTTTGCTGAAACATTCGCTGATATGGTCAATGGAGATTGTTACTGAGGCCAGTTGTGCTGCAAGATGCGGTGAGCAGGCAGGTTCAAACCTGTATGGAATATGTTGATCGTATGTGCCCGAATAAATGGCTTTCCCACTCATTACATATTCAAAATCCGGAGCCGATAAATCACCATGATTATTCCTTTTACAGCCGGTCTGAACAGGTTTCATATATGTCACAGAATCTTTTGTTGCCAGAGTATCTGCAAGAATTCTTGATATATACGTTTTGCCGATGTCTGTGTCAGTTCCTGTAATAAAAAACCCTTTTTTTCTGTTATCACTCATTTTTTAACTCTCTTTTATAGCTGTTCCGACAATCGCATGATAGGTAAGGGGCACTCCTTCTGAAGAACCAAACATATCCTCATATTTTGTACAAAACTCTTTAAGTTTCTTTCTTGTAAGCCGTTTCCCGCTTATGGCTGTACTTCCAATTGAACTGAGACTACCAAGCAGATCAAATGCTGAGGAAAAATAGAGCGTCTTTTTAAACTCTTCAAATTCAATTGTGGCAAGATTCTTTGTTTGCAGGAGAGCGGAAAGGGTTTTCATATCTGGTAATATAACAGGTGGTTCGATTTGAAAATGTTTTTGAACATAAATAAGTTCACGAAAACAATCGGATGAAAAAACTGCAAACAGTAATGTACCTTTATTTTTTAATAAATCAGCCATAGATCCGATAACCGTTTTTAAATTATCGGGAAACCATTGAAGAACTGAAGAGATAACAATTCCATACAATGAACTGTTTTTTACAGGCAGCTTTTCGATATCTGAACATACTGGTGAAACTCCGGATAATTTTTTGTTTTTTACAACCAACAGAGATTTCAGAGAGATATCAATTGCAGCGATCTGGCGTTTTATAGAATTATCAAGGGTATCTTCTAATAATCCGGTACCGCAGCCAAGATCTGCCCAGAATTTGCCACACTGGATTTTCATTCTTTTAGCTATTAAACTGATCAACTCTTTTTGTATCAAAGCATTTTGTTCGTAAGTGTCTGCTTTTAATCCAAAAGTACGTGAAATCTGTTTTTTTGATGGATAAATATTGGAAACTGCCCGATTCACCTGATAACTCTCTTTTTTTTATTTAGTCTGCGATATAAAATACAACCATTATGATCTGAAGACAATTTTGGAAAATTCAGAAAAAAATTACATTTTTTGTTACTGCTTATTTGATGTGCAATGCTGTATTTTGATATGAACTTAAAAATGACATCTCGTTTCTAAAGGAAAACATGGGGTTAAAAAAATACATTTTTAAATCTATTTTAGTAAGTGCTGTTCTTGTTTTTGGTGTTTTGCCAGTATTTAGTGCTTCCGGTAATTATTCAATGATCGATTCGGCTCTGGTGCTTCTTGTAAAACAGGATTACGCAGGAGCCAAAAACTTATTAGAACTGCATCGCCAAAAATATCCACAGGATAATAATGCCCTTTATCTGCAATTCGCTGTTGAACAGACAAAGATTCTGGATTACGAATCCTATATCATTGAAAATGACGCTTTTCAGCTTTATGCCGAAAATGTCAAAACTGAATTTGATAAAAGGTTGGAAACTCTTTCCGGGCAAGATTCGCTGATGTGTGTGTTTTATGCTGCTAATGTAAGCGGCGGAATCAGTATAATGCAGGCGAAAGTAGGAAAATGGATTGATGCAGTTAAAAACGCAGTTCAGTCGGTATCTGTACTTAGAGAAGTGTGTAAGGCTGATCCTGATTTTTATGCAGCATATCTTGGGGTCGGTGTTTTTGATTATTATCTGAGTACCAGTTTCAGATGGGTACCTTTTGTTTCGCGACGAACAAAAGAGGGAATCAAAAATATCAATATAGCATTAAATGCTGATTTTCCATACAATTATGCTGCCAAGAACTCTCTTTGCTGGATACTTATTGAGCAAAAACAGTTTAAAAGTGCAGATTCACTTGCACATTCTGTATTAAAAGTTTTCCCTGACAATACTATGTTTCTCAGGATACGTGCTTTGATTTCTATGTGGACAGGTCAGTATAAACAAGCTATCCGATTTGCTGAAAAGCTTGTTGATTTGAGTAAAAAAAGAGATCCCTTAAATTGGTCGGATCTGGTAGCTGGTTATACTATAATAACATGCAGCTACGATAAGCTTGGATTACCGGATAAAGCTTGCAAATCTGCACAGGATTTTAGACAATTTGATATTCCAGAACCTTACCTGGAAATACCACATATAAAAAAGAACATAAAAGAAATGACTGGGGTACTGAGTAAATAAAAAACTGATTTTTAGTTCCCTGTCCTGATTTCGCTACTGGAAATAGAAGTAACGAAATTTACAGGGAGACAGGAAAGCAAACATATTATGAGAAGATTTTTGATTGTTGTTTTCATATTTTCATTTTCCATATATGGGAGATACTCTCCGGCTTTGCGTTTAAACGGTCATCTTGATCAGTTGATCCGGAGATTGGCATCATGTCATGATCTGGAAATACCTCAGATTTTCTACGATCAACCGGTTGATTATGGGGCAGTTTATGATTTTCTTTTAACTGCCAGTTCGAGGGACTTGTCCAATGGAGAAAAAAGTCGGCTTGTTAGAGCCATGAAATATTATAATCCGGGTCTGGGCCTCATTAAATGGTCCAATTCTGAAAAAGATATCCATTTCAGAATTCATCTGGGGCTTTTGGGTGATTTGAAGCCAGGTTTTTCAGACAGCGCCTTTGTTGGAATAAAGGGTATTTTCAGGCCAACTTTAACCGGTAATATAAACAAATTCTCTTTTTACTCTTCAATTGATGTCTGGACAGAGTATCGTTCGGATACTCTTTTTAATCCCAGCTCATATGAACCGTATGAGGGAGTACCTTACAACCTATATGGGAGAGGAACACTTGAAAGCCATGTTCGTTCTTCAGATCTACCTCGTGGGGGAATACGTTATGATGGTGGATGGGTGACTCTGGAGACAGCTATTGACTATATTAAAATGGGGCCAGCAGTCCATTTTCCTTTAACCATGTCGGGAAATACTCCGCCAATTACCTATTTCAGGGCATCTGCAGATCTTGATCTTATTAAGTACAGCCATACTGCAGGATTACTGAAATCGCAGAAAGATAAACGTAAATACCTTTATATTCACCGTTTAAGCTCGAAACTATTGCAATCACGACTGGATCTGGCAATTAATGAGGTGATCATTTATGGAAGCACTACTACTGAACCATTAAATGATTCAAACCAGATCTCACCAATATACGCACATCAACAGCGTGGATGGGAATGGACTTATCTGATACCTTTTGTACCCTTCAAGTTTGTTGAACATTATGCGGGTGATAAGGATAATGCTGCAATCTCTTTTGATATGAACCTCAGATGGCCTGCAAATTTCAGATGGTATATGGAGTTTTTTCTTGATGATATTCTTTCCCCATGGAAAATATTCAGTGATGATCTGGGAAATAAATGGGCACTGACAGCAGGAATGCAATATTTTGGCAACATCTGGAACCGTGATCTGATACTTGGTGCAGAGTATTCGCGTGTTGAACCATGGGTTTATACCCATTTTTATGGTAGAAGTCATAATTTTTTACATTTTGATAAATGTCTGGGCTCGCCACTTGGTCCAAACACTCAGGCTATAGTTGCTTCTGCGATGATTCAACTTAACCGGATTAACGAAATCGGAATTGGTTTTACCCATATCGGGAAAAATCAGAATGTCAGAGGAGGTAAAATAACCGACATTTTCCAGCACCAGTTGGAAAATGTAGATAAATTTAGTGATAGTACAAAAAAACAGTTTCTCGGTAAAGGAACAGAATGGTTTTTAAGACCTGCACTATTATGGAATTTCAATCCGTTCGGGAAATTTTTTGTAGATGCAAAAGGTGAAATTGATGTTCTGGAAAACAGTGGGCATTTTGCGTTTTCGCTTTGGGGTGGACTTGTTTTTTGATGAATTTCTGCCAAGAATAAATCTGTGAACAGCCATTTTAATTCATTAATGAAAAGAATAACCTGATTACAATACACTTGTAATTTTTACAAGCAGAAAGATACATCTATTATTGTTAACAGGATTTTAATTAGTTTCTACTTTAACAGAGTCCAGAACCGGTTTGTTCTTTGGGTTACCCATATTTGTCAGAATCCATTTGTATTCAATAAAACCTCCGCTGAGACCTGAAAGTACACAAATTTTATCTTGTGCTAAAGTAAAATCTTTCTGGTATCGCATCCTGAGTTTTGGGTCTTTGGTTTTAAAAGAATCGGAATACATGATCGTAAGAGAGTCAAGAATCGGATTACATGCAAGCCAGGCTTTTATCTGCTCTATGGTAATTGATGAATCCTGAGGCGGTTGGAAAGGTACGGATCTGATATTTTTGGTTGTCTGTACCTGGTTTTTTTGCACTGAAGAATTTTCTTTACGATCACAGTTGATTACGAAGAAAGTGCTGACGAAAATAATAAATATTATGGATAATAAAGATTTTTTCAATTTTTAATCTCCTTGGGCTGCTGTTATAAGGTCGGATTATATATTTCCTAAATGGAGACGATAATTGACGACGAGCCTGCGAAAGGAACATCTGGTGCATAAAAGGCTTTATCGGAACCCTTTATGCAAATGTCTGCGAACAAGACTCGCTCAAGGTAATCGTAACTATTCAGGTATTATTAAAATTAATACTATGGACAGTATTAGAACAAATAACACGTACACAGGTATTTTGTAAAGATGAAACCTAAGAAACATCTTGGACAGCATTTTCTGACTGCCCAAACCTATGCAAAAAGAATTGCTTATTCGGTTCCTGCTCATGGTAATGAGAGTATTCTGGAAATAGGGTCGGGGCAGGGAGCACTTAGCATTTTTTTAAAAGAACGGTTTCCAGATTTTCATCTTGTGGAAATAGATCCTGAAGCAGTCGATGTTTTGAATAAAAAACTTGGGAATGGTTCTTTTTGCATACATCAGGAAGATGTTCTATCATTTGATTTTTCCCGTGCCGGATTTCCTTTGCACGTAGTTGGTAATCTTCCTTATTCAGTTGGTGCCATGATAATAAAAAAAACTTTATTATATGGAAATAATATTATATCATGCACCTTTATGGTTCAGCGTGAAGTTGCGGAGAGAATCGTTTCTTCTGCACATAAAAAAACTAACAGTTTTTTAACAATTTTCTGTGGTTTTTTTGGAAAACCGCGTTTATTGTTTCATGTTCCTTCAGGTGCATTTTTCCCGAAACCATCGGTAGATTCATCAGTTTTTCAGATTATTATTGAAAAAAATCTTGATTTAAAGCTTGAAGTCCAAATATGGAATGATTACTTTGCTTTTGTAAGTAAAGGTTTTTCAAAACGGAGAAAACAGATTGCCAATGTTCTTGGTGATACACGTGAAGAAAAAGACAGAATAGTTAAAATTTTAATCGATTTGGGCCTGAATCCATTATCGCGGCCAGAGGATCTTGGTGCTGATGAATGGCTCGAATTATTTAAACGATTATGAAGCGAAGTATTTTTTTTCTTTTAATGCTCTTTTTTCATTTTGCTTTTACAGCGAATTCGCAGAGTAATCTGTGGCCTTCAGTATTTACGGTTCCAGAGCAGGCTGGTAATGAATCACAAAACGACTCCAGTTATTTATCTCTTTCAAACCGCATTACGATACTGGAAATGCTCAAAAATGAGAGTAGGATAAAATGGCAAAAAAGTAATTCAAGCTACAAAATGGAGCAAAATGCAGACTACGTGCTTTCAAATTATAATATGAATACAAGAAATCAATACCTTGATCTATCGGGGAGTATACTCTTTAATCACTTCGAATCCAAGAATATGTGGCTGGGACTGGACTGGATGCCGGTTGCTGTTTACAATAAAAGACAATCCGGAGGAGTATTTCAATCAAAGCTGGATGCAGGTCCGGTATTAAGAGCTGAAGTTTTCCAGATTCCACTCGCAGTTAGAGCCGGAGTCAGTGCTAATACCTGGAATGAAAACGTTTCAAAAGCAGCTTTTCGGTCAGGATTTTCCGGGTTTAACTCTGATCCGGGGTTATATGCTGGTTGTGAAATCGGAGATCCTTCACAAAAACTGATTTTTTTTCCTGTTTATTTAAATATTAAAGCAATTGGAAGAAGTATAAACAACAACGGACTTGGAATCATAATGGGGTCGGTTCTTGCAGCAGAACAGCTTCAGAGCGGTGATTCAATATTTGTCTTTGCTGGTGATTCTCTCTCCAATGGAAAAGAGTTGTATTTGGGAGAGAGTGAGGGAAATACAATTTATAAGCCTACACTCTGGAACATAAATCATTCGATTTCTGCTGCAACCGGTTTAAAAATGAAAGAGCGATTTGGCTTTGTTCCAGCAGCATTTTACCGTTTTAATCTCAAATCAATTTCATATCCTTCAGACAGATTCTCTCTTAATGATGTAAAAACAGTTGCAAATACTATCAATTTTCAGTTAAGCACATCAGATATCTATTTTTTTGACTACAGTGGCGGTATTGAGATCGCCTGGGAAGATGAAAACTGGTTGTTTACAAAAAAATTGGGAACTGCATTGAATACACAGGTTATTGCAGATAGTCAGGCAATAATTGAAAACATGCAGATAAAAGCAAATGTAAATGACAGAAACAGTATCATTTCGAAAACTGATCATTATTTTCTGATTAAGTTTCCACGTAATTTCTTTCTTGATTACGCTTTGGGAGTAAACAGGGATGCCAGAATGTATAAAAATTATTATCTTAATGGTGGAGAAAAAGTCTGGAACCACAACGAAAGTGATAATGTAAGAATTCTTCATCATGCAGGTTTGTTTTACAAAGAAGAAGAGAAGGCTCACCTTGAACTTTATGGTGATTACAAGAAAACCTATTCGTATTATTACCGCAAAGAACGCAGTGGAGAAAGCAGAATACGCCAGGGTTATAAAATAGGGAGTCGTATTTTCTATTCTAATAACCGTTTCAGTATTGATGAAGAACTGTATGCTGAGTGTGATATCACCGATTATAAATTTTCTTATGCCCATAAGGATACCCTCGATTTTTATTTTGATCCTCCGCCGTATTCCCGAAGAGTATCTTCGGTGATGAGAACAAAATGGAGAATAAAAGAAAATTTTCATCTGACAGGAATGTGGATCGAAACTTACAGTGATTTTGGAAAATGGTATGGTAAAGAGTATTTCGAGGAAGAAATTTCAGCAGAATATTATGCTATAGAAAGCAAGACAATCGATTATCTGATTCAGGCTGGAGTTGAGATCGATTTTGACAAGATCTCTTTTTCTTCAGGTTGTTCATTTCGTGATATCTATTACAGAAGTTATGATTTCAAGTCTGACAGCTACATTATTGAAGATCTGGGCAATGGATATATCATTGAACCATCAATGAAATTAACCCATTATTCAGACAAACTGAAACTGCAAATGTCGGTGGGAAGGAGAATCAATACCAAAGATGATTCAAAATGGGATTTTAAAAAGAATTGGGATATTACTTTTATAGCTGAAGGCAGGTTTTGGTAATGATATCAGAAGCTTTAAAAAAGGTATTCTTTTTTTGTATTTTAATATTAACGGGATGTGGTATTTTTTCTCCCAGAGATGAATTCGAGAAACCTTCAAAAGAATCTACAAAAGAAAATCCGTTCAATTTTTCATCTCTGATTGCAGGAACTGGGTACAGGTTCAGTAATCCCGGAAATCTTAACGAACTGTTCAGTGATAACTTTTTTTATCAGGATATTAACTCCGGAGAGCATGTACACTATACAAAAAACAGGCTTATAACCTGGCTTGAACAGTTGGAAATCGACAGCGTTATCTGGAGTAAAGGTAGTGGTGAACGCCGAATACAGGGTGATTCAATTTTTATCAATAATTTTGAATATTCAGTTTTTATCCCGGGTTTGTATGATTTGGCAGCTTACTCCGGGATATCCAATTTCAGAATAGTAAAAATCGATATGTCATGGTATATTGCAAGCTGGACTGATATACCATCAAGCGAGGCGAAATCATTCTTTGCACCTTTGGACTGATTTATGGTGAGTATGCGACATATTCTGTTAGTTATTCTTTTTCTTGTATCACTTTTACTTTATTGTGATAATCCGTTTTTACCACCATCAGGCAAACCGAACCATTCTTCATCGCGGCGCACCGACCCCCAGAAGATAATTAATCAACTGGTGGAATCCTATGTTAACAAACGCATCGAACTTTTTATTGATCTGCTTCCTAAAGATCAATCATACCGGTTTTATGTTGCGCCCTCCTTTGAGAGCATGTATCAAAGAAAGTATAACAGTTCTCATTCGGAAAGGCCAGATCAGTTCATGGTTCATGTCAATACGGCACAGAACTATTTTTACTGGACACAGAAACAGGAAATTGAAAGTCATCGAAAAATGTTTGGTGATAATGTGAACATTGAATTTACAACTTATCCCGAAATATCAGAAATAAATTATATTGTTGAATCGGATAATGATACAATTTACGCAGAAATCCTGACAAGTGGAGGCGAATTCATTATTACAGTTACTGTTAGTCAAACAAGAGCCGAAAAATATACTGCTTCAATTGAACAACAGGTGTTTTTGCTTCGTAAGGATGACGAAGGATTATGGACTATTCAGAAATGGTATGATCTAAGTAGTGCACCAAGTCTGGATTAATGAACAGATGCATCGCGAACAGGACATGAAAATTAAAGGGTTTGGAAAACATTGGGCTGATTTTATTATAAATATTTTATTGTGGTAATTTTTCCTTTAGTTGTTTTGACTTGTTTTGATAACTGAAATCCTGTTTTTTGAAAATTCTGAATTGCAGATAATGAAAAACAATTCCGGTATTTATGGAATTGAGTATCAAAAATAATTAAATCGTTTAATATATTACAGAAGGAGATATTTTTTATGAATAAAATCCATTATATTTTCATTCTAACCATCTTTTCCATGGTGTATTCGATGAATTTTATTACTCCGGACAATCCAAAGATTCAGTATTTTGGCCGTTTTGACTTTTCTGATCAGCAGAAAGCAGTTTTTGACTGGCCTGGTGTTTATTTACAATTTGTTTTTGAAGGAACTTCATGCAGCGCGGTTCTCGAAGGTAAAAACTGTTTTGATCTGTTTGTTGACGGCAAAAAAACAGCAAAAGTGATTGTCGGAAGCAAAAAGGATACTGTTGAACTTGTTAGCGGGCTTGAGGATTCTACTCATTTGCTGATCCTTAAAAAAAGGACCGAATCAAATTTTACTTCATCAGTTTTTTACGGCATTATTCTGGATAAAGGTAAAAACCTTAAAGATCCGCCCCCTGTCCCTTCACGGAAAATCGAGTTTGTAGGAGATTCATATACAGCAGGTTTCGCAAATGAGTATAAGGGAAGAGAGTGTGCAGTTGAAAAGACAGATTCAGTTATTTTTTCATTAACCAACACGAATCTTGCCTTTGGGCCATTAACAGCCGATAGGTTTGGCGCACAATATCAAATTAATGCGTATTCCGGGAAAGGGCTTGTACGCAATTTCAACGGTATAGATAAAGGTAAAGAGCTTTTATATTATTATGATAAGCTGCTGATATCACCAATGAACAAGTCGGGGAATTCACCAAACGTAAAATTCTCTTCATGGAAACCGGATGTAATCGTAATTGGGATCGGTATCAATGACTTTCAGGCAGATCCTCCTTATGCGGATTCATCAGTTTTTGATTCTGTGTATACTGCTTTTCTTGACCGGATGCGTGTTTGTCATCCGGGAGTCAAATTTATATGTTGCGCAACTACCATATGGCCCGAAAACACTCTTATACCAAGAATAAAGAGTATTGTGGAAAGTCAGAAGGCTCAGGGGAAAAAAGATGTTTTTTATTTTGAATTCAAAACAGAAAATAATGCGTTGTATGGGCACCCTGACATTAATGATCACAAAAAAATTGCAAATGAGCTCACTCCACTTGTTGCAAAAATAACAGGTTGGGATATTAGGTGAATCTGACCTGTTTGTTATCAGATCTTCTGAAATGAAAAAAACGGAGTGCATGCCAGTATTCGGTGTAAGCAAGACTTTGTACAAAATGGGGCAGAGTGAGGTTGGCTATGCAAACTTTTAAATCGGCATTTCAAAAAGTTGGACCAGACGAGAAAAAAACGATAATGCGAGACAGGGATTTTGATGTGTTAAGAACAGATTAAGTTCATTTACAAATAATCGTACACACATCCGCTAATCGTATATGTATACTGCCTGTTATTTTCATTTTATCTAAACGGTAATGATTTCTTTACCCGAGTTTTGTTGTATTCTGGTAGTAAGTTTAGGGATAATGATGTTAATATCAGTTATCGATCAAATAATACTCAATAGTCGTAACAACTCTTATTTTTTTATAATCCGGTGAGTTTCTGTCTCTGTCGGAGATAGAGAAGAAACCCTGTGATGCATTTCTTATCTTTCCTATTTTGCTTCCACTGTCCTGAGCAAATTTTTGGGCTGTTTCACGCGCGTTTTGTGTAGCCTCTTCAATCATTTCCGGTTTAATACCATTAAGATTCGTGAAAATAAACTCTGTAGAATTATTCCAGTTCTGTTCAGAAATAGCTACTCCAGAAGAAACTAAATCACCGGCTTTCTCCATCGCATTTTTCGCATTTTTTACTTCTTGGGTACGAAGTGTTACAGTTGTATGCGCAATATACCGGTATTGATGAGTTACTTTTTCACCATAGTATCTTTCGGCTTTTGTATCTGTAATTTTAGGAGGAGAATGGGAGATCATTGATGAATCAAAACCATTTTTGATTAAAAAACTTATTATTACAGTTCTGTTTTTATCTATTTCCCTGTTTATGTTGTTAAGGCTGTCTCCGGTAACTGAAAATGTAATGGGCCAGATTGCAAGATCCGCTTCAACTTCACGTTCTGCAAGCCCTTTAACTGTTACATACCTGTCATGTGTACGGCTTTTATACATTCCTCTGCCTATACATACTCCAGCTATGGATAACCCGCTAAAAAGCAAAACTCCAAAAATTATAAGATCCCTTGATTTTATATTGTCCATATTAAGCTCCATTGAGAAAAACTGTCTTTGTATATGAAAAGTGAATACAAATATAAATATAGCATTTGACCTGAAATTTGTTGGCAAAAACAATAAGTATGTATGAAATACCGGGAGGTATGAATGAGTTTACAGATTGAATCTTGCCTGATTGACCTATAAATAAATCATGTTTTAAGAGTGCACAGTACATTCTGCTTCACTGATCAGATAAACTGATCATGTTCGAACAGGTTTTCGAACATGATCGTTAAGCAGAGACCAGGATACACTTTACCCATGGTAAATATAGAATCAATTATTCAGCCGTTTGCTGCCAGTTCATAAAAAGCGGATGCTTTTTTAAGTTCTATGTCTAATTCTTTCTTTATTTCAACGATGTCATCAGGTTGTATCTGAAGTATGTTTACTGATCCTGGATCAAGATCGGGAGCAGGATATTTTTTGTTTATAACCATGCCTGTTTCATAACAGAGCCAGTCTGAAAAATGACATAAAAAGATTATATCCTGGTGGGTATCAGCTTTGGATGGTTTATGGTGATAAATTAACGGAAGATGAATTTCCGAAGGAAGATTCCAGGTTTGGGTGAGCCATTGTGTTACATCTGTGTGATCAAAGCCCATTATTTTTTGTTCAGCTTTGAACAGAGGTAGATTCTCGTTTTTTGCTGTTTTTAGTGCCTCGTGGAAGTCTTCATGAAAATATTGTTCCATTATTACTTTGCCGATATCATGAAGAAGGCCGGTACAGAAAGCCTCTTCAGGATCAAAAAGTATAAGTTTTTTACTTTTTGAAACAAGTAATTTTGCTGCAACGCCACAGCTTAATGAGTGTAACCAGAAAGCTTTTCTATCAAATAGTGCGGCAGAACTACGGCTTTCCGGAAAAAGGTCGAAAACTGTTAAACTGAGTACAAGTGTATTAATAACTTTAAGGCCCAAAATCACTACTGCATTATTTAAGTTCGTTATGCTTCTGGGTATTCCGTAAAAAGCACTGTTTGCAAGTCGTAATACCTTGGCCGACAAAGACAGATCCTGTCCAATAACAAAAGCTGCGTCGCTTGATGATGTAAGGGGATCATTTATTATTTTCATCAGTCTTGATGCAACTTGAGGAAGAGTCGGAAGATTGGATAAATGGGTAATTCGATCTTTCAATTGTTCATTAATATGCATAAATGCCCCTGAAAAAGTACATTTCTATAAAGAAATTATATAGATTTGACTGTAAAATTTAAAGGTAAATATTGAGCAGATCAATTTGCCAAACATTTTTTAAAAGAGTTATTTTGGTTAAAGGTTCTCCTTTTTTTATGCAGGTTTGTTTTATATGAGTAGAGAGATGATGGTATTTAAAAAACTGATAGTATTTTTGTTGTTTTTAAGCGGTTTTGTTAAAGTAAATGCAAATGAAAATCCGATTGTTAACCGGTTCGGTCAGGTTGGGCTGGCAAATTTATACTCGGCAAAAACTCTTGGTTTTTCAAGACTTGCCTTTAGTATTCAGGCTGATTTTAGTTCTGATGATACCTATATGGGTTCATTTGAGTATCTGTATCTGGATTCGCTCTCTAGAAGAATGGTTACTGATACATCTTTTCCTGAAGCAGCTTTATTTTCTTTCAGACCGAATTTTGCATACGGGCTTACAAATTTTATGGACATTTCTTTAATGATTCCTGTCTATCTGGATATCCTTGCTACACAGAATTCTCAAATTGGTATTGGTGATATCGAAACCGGATTAAAAATCAGAATACCAGGAAGGCAAAGAAAATTTCATGCAGCACTTCTTTCCTCCTTCAGTTTTCCAACCGGAACCATAAAAAACGGTTATTTTCCTAGGCATACCTATTATTTTGATTACAGTCCAGTTATTGACTCAGATATCGATAATCCAGTCGCACATTATTCTTCAAAAAAAATTGAAACTGAACTGGCTGCACTTATGACTCTGGATTTAAACAAGTTTCTGTTTCATTTAAATTCAGGTGTAAGGTTTACTTATAACAAAAACCTTGATGAAATATTTATACTGGGAGCTGGCTTTGAAGTTGTTCCAGTTGACTTTTTTACATTTTTTACAGAAATAAAGTCGGAAACAAGATTCAATAACCTCAAAAACAAATTTAAAATTACTGAAGATCCTTTCAGAATTACACCGGGAATAACATTTCAGACATTTTCAGGTGCCTCATTTACACTCGCAGGCAGTTTCAAATTGTCTTCCAATAAAGACATCTTCTATTATTCAGAAAAAGGATCCAGTAAAATTAATACAAAGCTTGAACCTTCATGGCAGATTTCGATTCAGATTGGGTGGAGCAGAGGCGCTGTCGCTTTAGATTCTGATAAGGATTTGATTCCGGATAAAGATGATGCATGTCCTTTTGATGCAGAAGATGTTGATGGATTCGAGGATAATGACGGGTGTCCGGATTATGATAATGATAATGATGGTATACCCGATACTCTGGATAAATGTCCCGATAGTCCTGAAGACATTGATAGCTTTGAAGATGAAGACGGATGTCCTGACTATGACAACGACAATGATGGTATACCCGATACTCTGGATCAGTGCATCAACCTTGCTGAAGACAGAGATGGTTTTAATGATCATGATGGTTGTCCTGAAGAGGATAACGATTCTGATGGTATTGTGGATTCTCTGGACAAATGTGTTAATATTCCCGAGGATATTGATGGTTTTGAAGATGATGACGGATGTCCGGATATAGATAATGATATGGATGGAATTCCGGATTCATTGGACAAATGTCCTGATGATCCGGGGATAAAAGATGAAAACGGCTGCCCTGAAAGCAAACCAAAATCCAGGGAAATACAACGTGGGCGGGTTATTCTTCAGGGTGTTAAATTTGATGGTGGGAGTACTGCTCTGAACCTCGAATCAACAAGAAACCTTGATAAATTATATGAATCGCTTGTCGATTGGCCCGAAATCAAACTTGAAATTCAGGGGCATACAGATAATTCCGGTAAATCAGCACTCAATTTAAAGCTTTCGGGAGAACGGGCCGAAAATGTATGTAAATATCTAATACAAAAAGGAATTTCTTCAGACCGACTGAGAACTGTTGGTAAGGGAGATACTCAGCCGATAGCTGATAATTCTTCAA
>JAAYEB010000048.1 GCA_012728995.1 Fibrobacter sp.
AATTGACCGATGAAGAAATTCGTTCCGGTTTGTCAAATGCGATGATTCAGGGAACTGTTTTCCCGGTTCTATCCGGAAGTGCAGCATTGAATATGGGTGTTGATCAACTGCTTAACAAAATTAAGAATCTGTGTCCATCTGCAGATAAGCGTAAAGAGGTTGATGTTATTGAAGGGGATTCGAAGAGTACTATTGCCTGTTCAGAATCCGGACATGCAGCAGGATTTGTTTTTAAAACACTGTCTGAAGAGCATCTCGGTGAAATAAATTTGATGAGAATGTTTTCGGGAAGCATTACAACCGGTATTGAATATTTAAATTCTGCAAGGGATCATGTTGAACGTGCTGGAAGCATGTATTTCATGAAAGGTAAAGAAAGAACCGAAACACATGAAATAGAATTTGGTGATATTGGTGGATTGTTAAAATTAAAAGATACGCACACAAATGATTCTTTAATAGAAAAAGGATCAAAGTTCAAATTTCCACCCATCGATTTGCCAGAACCATTGGTCAGCATCGCAATTACGGCAAAGCAAAAAGGTGATGAGGAAAAGATTTCTGTAGGTCTCGCAAAGCTTCATGAAGAAGATATCAGTTTTAGTTATAAATATCATTCTGATATTCATCAATCTATTTTGTCAGCAATGGGTGATATACAACTGGAAATAATCCTGGGGGATTTAAAACAGCGGTTCAAGGTTGAAGTTGATCGAAAACCTCCAAAAATATCTTATCGTGAAACCATTACAAAGCCGGTTAAATATGTTGAGTATACTCATAAAAAGCAATCCGGTGGCGCAGGACAATATGCACGGGTTTTTATTGATCTGGAACCTTTGCCAAGAGGTGGTGGGTATGAATTTATCGATAAAATTGTTGGTGGAGTTATTGATCAGCCATTTCGCCCAAGTGTAGACAAAGGGATTCAGGCTAAGCTTGAAGAGGGAATAATCGCCGGATATCCTATAGTTGATGTCAAAGTGTCACTTGTGGATGGTAAAACTCATCCCGTAGATTCAAAAGATGTTGCCTTTCAGATTGCAGGGCGCGAAGTATTCAAAAAAGCTTTTGAAATGGCTGGTCCGATTTTACTGGAACCTGTAGCCGAAATGAATGTGACAGTTCCTGAAGAATATACAGGTGATATTATGGGTGACCTGTCTTCACGAAGAGGAAAAATCGGCGGAATGAATCCTAATGGAAAAAAACAGACTATCACTGCAAAAGTTCCTGAAGCGGAGATACAGAATTATTCTACGACACTGAGATCTCTTACTCAGGGACGTGGTTTTTATACAAAAGTTTTTTCTCATTACGATCCGGTTCCTGCTGAACTGGCAAAAAAGATTATTGAACATGCCAGACAGCAGGAGGAAGAAGAAAGCTGATTATTAAGTTTTGACAATAACTTTTGAAACTTTGAACCCCCTTAACGAATACTACTTTCGCTAAGGGGTTTTCATTTAAATGGAGTAAACATGAGCAGATTAAAGACAATTGAATGGATCGATGGTAGTGTTAGAATAATCGATCAGACCCGATTACCAATGGAACTGGTTTATGAGGATGTTGGTTCTATTCAGCAGATGTATGATGCAATTAAAGTACTGAAAGTAAGGGGTGCTCCTGCTATAGGGATAGCTGCTGCTTTTGGTTTGTATTTAGGAATGAAAGATTTTACTGAAAAAGGATCAATAGGTAATTTTCTGGAAACTCTTGACAAAAAAGCAGATTTTCTTGCAGAATCAAGACCTACAGCTGTAAATCTGTTCTGGGCAATCAAAAGGGTACAGAATCAGGCAAAAAAACTGGCTGCACATTCAGACATTACCATTAATGATTTAAAAAACAGTTTGCTTCAGGAAGCATTAAATGTTCTGGAAGAGGACCGGTTAACAGGAAAAGCAATTGGTGAAGCTGGAGTGAAAATCCTTAAAGGGAAAAAAAATATCCTTACTCACTGTAATGCAGGAGGACTTGCTACTGCTGAATATGGAACTGCTCTGGCACCAATATATCTCGGTACCGAAAATGGGCTTAATTTCCATGTCTATGCAGATGAAACACGACCACTCTTGCAAGGTGCCAGAATTACCACATTTGAGCTCATGAAAGCAGGAATACCTGTAACATTAATTTGTGATAATATGTCTGCTGTTGTTATGGCTAAAGGGGAAATTGATGCTGTTATTGTTGGTGCAGACAGAATCGCTGCAAATGGTGATACAGCAAATAAAATTGGTACTTATGGTTTAGCTTTGATTGCAAAAGCACATAATGTCCCTTTTTATGTTGCAGCACCATTTTCTACATTTGATTTGTCTTTGGAATCGGGAAATTTAATTCCTATTGAAGAGCGGGACGCAAGCGAGATTATATGCGGGTTCGGTAAACAAACTGCACCAGCAGAAACAAATGTTTTTAATCCTGCATTTGATGTAACACCTTCATCTTTGATAGATGCTTTTATTACAGAAAAAGGAATTATTTTTCCTCCATACAGTATAAACATTAATGCTGCCTTTAATTCATAAGGAGAATTTGCATTTAGATAACCGGTTTTTTGTATCGTAAGGGTTGATCAAAAAAAACGGTTTGTAAATTTTGGATAAGTATGTATAAGGGTATAATCAGATTGTATAACGACATAAACGGATGTGGGTTTCTCGAAAGAAGTGACAATCTACAGTTGATAAAATTCACTTATAAGGAGATCAAACGGTGTGGTTATAAAACTGTTTACGAAGGTCAGAATGTATTCTTTAATATTGAATTTACCAAACGAGGGCCACTTGCTGTAAATATAATTCCTCTGGAAATGGATTAATAAATTTTGGGGATTGAATCAATTTCAAGAATACTTTTTGCCAGTTGGAGGATC
Source organism: Fibrobacter sp. (assembly GCA_012728995.1). Taxonomy (GTDB): domain Bacteria; phylum Fibrobacterota; class Chitinivibrionia; order Chitinivibrionales; family Chitinispirillaceae; genus JAAYEB01. The sequence continues at coordinate 2,885 of JAAYEB010000048.1, forward strand.
TGATCTTTAGAACCTGTATAGCTTAGCAGTTCATGTGAAGCATTACAGACAGTTTTGCCGTTATTGTTTAATCCTTTTGTTAATTGCAGTTCTATTTCGCCGTAATAATGGGTAGGACTTTGGGATAAAGCTCCATTATAAGCTTGAATAGCGCCTTTAAATCCATCTGGGTTAGCAGGAGGTGGATCAACACATTCCTGTTGATTTTTTGGCAGATCATTACTCCTTTTAACCAGGCAGAGCCATTTGGGGCCATCAAAAAATGGTGAAAGATATACTACTTTTGCCAGGTTATCCCATTTAACATCTTCAGGACGAATTGCGAGTTTATAGGGTTTCTGAGAATCGATAAGAAAACGGGCATAACCAGATTCTACAGATGCACGATCATGAGGAATTGTATCGAAATAGCTTAATAGCTTGGCATCATTTTTAATCGGAAAGAAAACCGTACCCGGAACATCTTCACCATTAGTATGCACTTGAGTAATTGACCATGGACAAATATCAATACTGTTAACCGGAACCGAGAGATGTTCAATGATTTTCACTCCCATATATTCCAGGTCGCTATTATAGGGATCATCGAGTATACGGAATTCTCTTCTGGCAGTGCTTGATTTATAAGCTTGATTGCGATGATGATCATGAAGTGTAAAACAGTTTTCAAACTTAAGTTCCTGCATATGCCGGTATTGACCAGGATCAATTTGAGGTGAGACAAAAAAATCATCGAAATCATGTGTGCTTTTAAAATAGAAATTTCTTTGTGGAGCTATCCAAAGACGTTCACCACCAATGAGCCAGCTTTGGTTGTTGATCTCGTGTTCGAGATTATCAGAGATCCATAACACATTGGGATCGAATTTCGATGGAAAGAGTCCTAGCAAACGGGCTCCAAACTCTGTAAACACCGCAGCTCCGGTCTGGTTGTTCTTCACAATAGTATTCGTATAGTTACTAACACTTTCCAGCATTTTATTCAGTGTATACATTACTACATTATTATCCTTACCTGGTTTTTAACCCCTACAATATAAATTGGCGTCAAAAGTGCTAACAAGATTAACCTTTTAAGAAAAATCTGTATGTTTTTCTGAATTTCCAGACCGGCGTGCCTTTTGAAAAATGGGATAGAAGTTTGGCTGCGGCAATTGAACTTGAAAAGATTCTATTATTTGGAGAAATTCTTTTTAAAAGAGTTGTAGTGCTATCAAAACGGAATGCACCAAAAACAGGGAATTGATCAGATTGTGCATTGTTATGTCCACGGTAAAGAGTTGCAGCAGTATAACCCGCTGCTTTTGCTTTTTCCCATACACGTTGATTCCAGCTGCCATGAGGAAAAGATATGCTCGTAACTGGTTTTGAGGTTATATCTTCAAGTATCTCTTTGGATCTTTTAAGTTCTGTATCAAGATCTTTATCTCTCAGATATGGAAGATTGGCGTGGGTCAAAGTATGGCTTCCTATTTCATGGCCGTTATCGGATATTATTCGTATTTGTTCTTTGTTCAGATGTTTTTTGGTCGGATATACATCCCAGCCTGAAAACCTTCCAAGATAACCAGCAACACAGAAAACAGTAGAAACATGTCTTGTTTGTTGCAGTACAGGCAGAGTATACTTATAAAAACACTCTAAACCATCATCAAAACTTAGTATACATCGTGAACCCTTATCCAGATCAGATTTAACATTCAGTGTATCTTTAACTGAAATAGTTTTTATATTATGATTATTCAGTGCTTGAAGAAAAGAATGGAAATTATCCAGGGGGTATTCAGATAAATTCAAACCGGGACAGGGGAGAACAGAATGAAAAAGAAGCCCGGGGATTTTTTTTTGGGGGGATTTATTCCCGAATAGAAGAGCTGCAAGACTGCCCATAAGACAGGGAATTACTAACGATCCTGCAAAAAGTGACAAGGTATTCATAATAAAAAAACTTGTTTTCCGAATAACAAAAGCCATTATGGTTAAGTTTTATATATTTTACATAATTATCTTATTTGCATGAATTTTATTTATTAAAGGATTTAAAATTTGAAAAATACAAAAAAGAGATGCACATATTGTGGTGAAGAGATAAGTGGTAATGCTAAAGCTTGTCCACACTGTGGGTCAGATGAACAAACCGGTTGGTCTGATAAAACATACCTGGATGGAATTGACATTCCCGAAATTGATGATGAAACATATAAAGACATATTGCATTCTGAATTTGGAGCTGAAAAAAAAATTGACAAGAAAAATCTGATTTATGTGATCGCAGCATTAATCTTGTTAATATTGTTTTTTATTCAGATTATTTCCTGGTAACTTTATTCATTTTTTTTTCTTTTTACAGTTTCACGTATTTTGTTTTTGAGGTACAAATAATTGGTATCTGTTGGAGTTTTGAAACTGTTTTTATCAGATTCAATGTAATATATATCACTATTGTCAGATACTCTTTTATCCATACCGGGTTGTGATGCACTATTGCCTGAATGCATGGATTCTGGGTGTTGGGGATAAAGATTGTTGTTATCCTGTACTCCGAGAGTACCTTGGTAATTTGAGCTGTATTGACTCATATCGAGATCAAGATTGAAATCTTCCTCGGTTTTTGAATAAACCTGGACAAGACAATCTTTTAACTGTCTTTCGAATTGACGTACAAAAACCTTTACTCTGTCAATATTTGTGCGATCATCAAATACAAGCGTTAAAAAAGTGTTATCATCAACTATTGCAATATAGATATGCTTATCTTTTCCCTGATGATACATTGCAGAGAATTCAGTTTCACCCATAAGATTGGCGATAGCCAGAGTGGATGCTGAATTACCTGCAACCAGTGCTGCCATTGAAATGGTATCAACCTGGTCAGCCATACCCTGACTTGTTAAGAGACGTCCATCCTTATTAACCAGAACAGCAAGCAAAAGATTGGCTTTTGTGACAAGTTGTGACAGAACACTGTTCATCCGGTCAATATCTTCCGGAAATAAAACCATGTCTTTCATCAAGGAGCGTCCTTGTTAAACAATTTGGAAAGAAAGCCTTTGGGTTGTTGTGTTCTAGGGTTAACAGGTCTTCTTATGGGTTTTTTCTGACGATCGGTGTCTATTGAAGTAAAATACATATCATCACTATCTTCAACAGGTGTGTTAATAGGATTTTCAGCAGAGGATTGTTGCTGCTCCGGAAAAGAGACTTCCAGATTATAAACATCATAGTCGTCATCTTCTGTACTCTGCATATATTGTTGTTGAGGAACAAAACTGTTTTGGTCGTAAGATGCTTGAGAAGCCTGATTTTGTCTACCGTAATGGTTTGATTGAAAACCGGAGGTATCTTTTCGCGAAGATTGAGAACGGTTCATTCTCTGTTTTTCTTCAATTTCCTGCTGATATTTTTCAATTTCCATATCAAGATCAGTTTTGCCGCTATTTGATTCAAAAGAAACTGCCTGTTGTTGATTATCAGAATAATCATTTGGAACTGAATCGATGTTATTTCCACTGTTTTGCGGATTATTCATTGGTTCTATACTGATATTGCCATATTCATAATAATCCATTTCAGGATCGTGGCCTTGAGGTATGTCTTTGTTAAAATCTTCAGAGGGTTCAAAGGTTTCTATTTGCTCTTCCTGAATATCAGAAGCATAGGAAACATCAGGATTTTGTTGATGTTGAGAATATGAATCAAATGAATCATCAAATTCCTGGTTTTGTCCAACGGGTTGATTAAAGTTTGGAATATTACCGGCAGAAAACTGTTGGGGTTGATTATGCCCCGTGAAATCAGGCGTATTCTCGGGATACTGCAGATTTTGCTGAGGATAAGATGTCTGGAAATCTCTTTGCGGGGGAGAATACTTTTTGTTTGGTTGTTGGTAATCACTTGAATTATTACCTGGATATTGAGGGAATTGTTGCTGGTAATCAGGATTTTGTTGCCTGAACATGCTGTTTTTAGGCTGATTTTGACCTGGCGACATCTGTCTGGGTCCCATTTGCTGCATAGGTTGTTGTCTGGATGGTCTTATTTGTTGTTGAGCAGGTCCCATTTGCTGCATAGGCTGCCTGGGTCTCATTTGTTGTTGTCCGGCAGGTCTGGTATTATGCATTTGCTGTTGAGCAGGTCCTGTTTGCTGCATTGGCCGCCTCGGTCTCATCTGTTGTTGTATTGGCTGCTGTCTTGAAGGAGGCATTTGCTGCATTGGCTGCTGTCTTGAAGGAGGCATTTGCTGCATTGGCTGCTGCCTTGGAGGAGGCATTTGCTGCATTGGCTGCTGCCTGGTTGGTCTTATCTGTTGTTGTGCAGGCCTTTGTGGCACAGGATTTCTACGCCCCATCTGTTGCTGTTGTGAAAAATTTTGCGGAATTTGTGATGTTTGCCTGGATGCATCTCTTGTACCCGGTTTGGATGATCGTGAATATTTTTTATTTAAATAGTCGATGACAATTTTACCAATTAGTTTAAGAGAATCAAAAACACCTAATCCTTTGTTGGCAACAGCTTCGCTCCATGCAAGATTATATTTATTAAAAACAAGCTGCATTTCTTCAACTGGAAGAGCATTTGGAAGATCTCTTTTGTTGTATTGGATTATAATAGGAATATTTTCACGTTTGTATCCGTATTCAGTCAGGTTTTCTTCCAGATTCTGAAAGCTTTCGATATTTTCCTGCATTTTATCTGGTGCTGAATCTGCAACAAACACAACACCATCAACACCACGCAACACGAGCTTTCTTGTTGCATTGTAATAAACCTGTCCAGGAACTGTATAAAGTTGAAATTTGGTAGCAAAGCCTTTTATTTTGCCTAAATCGAGTGGCAGGAAATCAAAAAACAAAGTACGATCGGTCTCTGTGGCTAAAGAAACCATATCACTTTTGTACTCTGTAGGTACTTTGCGATGAATTACCTGCAAATTTGTTGTTTTCCCGCTTAAACCGGGGCCGTAATAAACAATTTTAACACTGATTTCCCTTGCTGCGTAATTAATTGATGCCATGGAAATGTCCTTTTTTGTTAATCGATGGCCGAATTTGCTCCGGATAAAAAAAATGGGAAATTCTTAGTTCACCAACGTAATATAGTTACGATACTCCACTAATGCAATACTGGTACAGAAAATCCTGCACAAAATTCACACCATCTTTATTTATTCACTATTATCATTATATCTTCTATTTTTTTCAGAATCTACAGTCTCTTCTAAAGAATAATAATATAAATCATTATCAGATACCAGATTGAAATCTTTTAAATCCAATAATGTTTGAGGTTTTTTTCTATAATAGCTTTCATAGAACAATTCTGCAATATGAATTGTCAGTTTTGAACTTTTTATCTGAGGCGTAATTCTGCTTATATGGGCTTCATGTTTTTTGTTAAAAAGAATTATACTGTTAAACAGAAAATGACCGCAAAAAACTATTAATGCTACGATACCCATGGAAAGAACAAATGATGAGATTGTTGAAGAAACCGGATTAGTCTGGTCTTGTTTTTTTTTCTCGAGAGCAGCTTGAACAGAACGGCTGATTTTATCAGATAATGGAACAATTTTTTTTTGTTGAATCAGTTCATACAGCCCCTCATAAATTTTGTATTCAGTAAGACAGGAACTGCTGATAAATTCTTTAACCGGTGAAGTTCCATCGAGAAGATTATATAAATATTCAGCAGTAGCTTTGAATGGATCAATTATGTTCGTTTTTGAAACATCCTTTTGATTCCGGACAAAAACTGTGTTTTCATTAATACTGCTTTTCATTCTATTCCATTCATCAATTCTTCTCATTGCTTCCATTATAACACTTTCAGAAGTAATTAAAATGTTAGCAGGGATCAGGCTGTCAATATTTTCTGAAGAGTTGAAACGATATTTCCCGGTGTTCCAGACAAATAAACTGCATATTATATCTTCAGTTACAGATTCACAAAAAAATTTCAACTCTGACTCTGCAAGGTATCCTTTCTGAATTATTTCTTTTGTTAAACTGCAGATATCACCTTCATGCGAAGCAAACAGTTCCCTGATTTTATTTGAAGCTATTTGCTTTATTTCGACAAGATACCTGAATAGTTTGTTCGAGAGATTTTCATCGTTTTTTTCAGCGGCAACAATAATACCATTTTTAAATACAACAATTCCTTCATTTAATCCATTGTTTAAAATGAGTTTACCTGTAATTTTCTGCTGGGTCAGAAGTTGAAATACATCAGCAAGTATAAACTCCCTTAAAGTACCGCTAAGTACCACTAATCCTCCTTTAAAAGAAAATTTTTTAATATCCTTTTTGCTTTTCAACATTACAGATCAATTCATTGACACTTCTTCTGGTGTGTCTTGATCCAATTAAAATGCCTGAGTAATTTGAATCTATCCTTTTTAGTATCAGTTTTTAATAAATAAAGGTATTTGTTTAATTATAAAAATCAGATTGTATAAAGAAAAGGAAATTGTTAAAAAAACAGATTTTAATGAGAATCCCTCTCTGATTATAAAATCGTGTACTATGGAAAAATAAAAGGAATAAATCAGGCTTGTTATAGAAACTAATATTAGTGAAATCCAATATGGCTTTTGTTCTCCCAGTAAAAAACCTGCTCCGGGAAAAAGGATGTTGAGGACACGTTCTCTGACAATCCGGAAACGTTGAAATTTCGACCAGATCGACAGTTGGATTTTATGGAGTGTTTTTTCATTGTGAACTAATTTTATAGCATCTGAACAGGCATTACACAATAAACCTGTCTTGCATTTGCGGCAGATCACTCTTCCGCAGTACCGGCATTCAAATGTAATTCGTAAATTTCTTTTGTTGTTGAGTTTAAATGTAATTATTAAAAGAAATGCATATAAAACAAATGAAAGAATAAATGAATTTCTGGAAGACAATCCCATGAAGGAATTTCCCCATAAAACTTCTACATCGTTTCCACTGTAAATACTTGATGGAACCAGTATCGTCCAGAACTGTTTGGGTTGATAGTCGGCAAACATGATTTTGCGTAAAGACGGCCAATTGTCTGTAAAGTATTCATCATTATTTTGCAAGAACCTGTTAATATTCTCAGGATCTCCAAGAGCTGCCTTTTTAATCAGTTCGGTAGCAGATGCAGTTTTGTTATCGTGAAATAGACATTGTGCCAGATTAAATTGTGCATTCACATATCCATTGTCAGATGCAAGTTTGTACAGGCTTTTTGCCTTGTCAAAATTTCCGTTTAAAAAAAAGATGTTGCCAACATTGGTTTGGACAACAGGGTCGTGTGGATGAAGTGCCAGGGCTTGTTCTCCATAGTTTAGCGCAGAAACAAGATTGTTGTTTTTAAGTGAATATATCGCATTAGTCAGATTAGCAAGGTAATCTGAGGGGTTGTTTTTGCAATAAGCGTAAACCTTTCGATGCTCCTGTTCAGAATAACCCTCTCTGACCGCTCCGGAAAAAATCATTGCTACTGAATCTGGATCAAGAGTCCTGTGGTAAATGTTTCGTATAACTGCATCAACCGGTGTCAGAAGAAGAAAAAACAGCGCACATAAAAGTAACGTTTTTTCCTTAATATTTACAAAACGCCAGATCAGAAATGCACTTAACCATAAAAATGGAATGAAACCAAAAGAAATAAACGAGAGCATAATTGACGAAACTAACAAAGTTCTGAGCGTGAGTGAAACATTGCCCGGAAAAAGATCTGCAAAAAAGTGTAATGCAGAAGGGAAATACTTTATAATGTAAATAGAAAAAACCGATAATACAAACAATAAAAGTGCATTTCGGAACCATACATATAGCGAATAAATTAATCTGAGATGGGTTTCCCAATGACCATTAAAAAAAAATGCAGATGAAATAAAGTATTTAAGCTTTGTTATAATGGAAACAGGAAAACTTATCCAGAATTCTTTTTGTTCAGGTTGAATAGAGAACGAATCAAACAGTTTAGCCCATTTGATATATTCCAATGCTTCGGTTTTATTACTTTTGGATTCAATTGCAAAATGAAGCAATTGTTGTGAAATAAGCGATGAAGATTGTGCACCAGCTTCTAAAAGAAGTTTATGAAGTTGTTTTAAGGCATTTTCGGCAAACTTTTTTTCCTTGATTTTTGTAAATTCGATAAACAAAAGCCAGGTTGTACCTGGATCTTTTCTGCAATTATGAAGTGCTTTGCTGAAATAATTATCAGATTCGTCATCATCAATAATTCCGTATAGCAGATTATGCCAGGAATCTGGTGACAAAACCGAATCCATTTTTCCAATAAGAGAACTCTTCTGATGGCTGTTCAGTTTATCAAGTTTAAAATCATCAATGATTTCAATGCTTCGAAAAAATGATTCTCTGGAGATAATTGCAGACTGAATCCAGTCTGACCAGAATAACTCGGAATTCCCGGCATACAATAAAAACGGGTTGGAGATTATAAGTAATAAAAAAAGTTTTCTTAATAATATCTGATTCAAAAGAGCTCTCTTAATTTAAATACAGCCTTTTACTCATCCTGTTCATGACATAACAATTCTAACATATTATTATAATATAGTATACCCATTAAATTTAAACTAAATAGTGGCGACCTCTTTTTTTTGCAGTTTCTGAATTGACCAGGATTATCCCGAATAAACTTGAAGGTTCAGGCTAATTTGACTTTGACTTAACTCAACTCCAAACGAGTGATTTGTTCTGTAATTTAAAGCAAATTTCAGTTGGTGTTGAGGAGATTTCCTGACAGATTTGATTTCTAAACTCATTATCTGTTTTTCTGAGCCGCAATTGAACGGCAAAGTGTTCAATGGATTGCCAATGTTTAAAATAAGTGTTAAATAAAATTTACTATTCGCAACACGGGATCGGAAGAAAATAATACCATGATTATTTTATTGAATATTGAAGAAAAAAGGAGGAGATAAAAAAAACAGATCAGTTTAAACTGATCTGTCTGAGTATCTATGTCGAAAAGAACTATTTTTCCAATTGGTTCACAAATTTATACAGTGAAGATTTTTTGTTTGCGGCTTTATTACGATGAATTAATCCGCTTTTAACACTTTTATCCAATACTGAAACTGCAGAATTTAAAGCCTCATTGGCATTATCTTTATCTTTTGCGCTAAGCACCTTTTTGACTGCAGTTTTAATTCTGGAACGCCCCATTCTGTTAACAATATTAGCTTTTTGGCTTGTACGATTACGTTTTTCAACAGATTTATGGCGCTGCATTGTAAATTCTCCTTAGAATTTTATGAATAAAAATTGACTAAATAAGGCTAAAAATAATAATTTGATAAGAATCAGTCAAATACTTTATTGGATGATTTTCAGATTCAGTTATCCACAAAGAAAAACAAGCAGGAAGAATATCAATGAAACTATCGATTCAACTGTCCATCCTTTTAATGCTTTTCTCGTGTTCAAGGCCACCAATGACATTTACTTCAAAACAGGTCCAATTATCATCAAATCAAAATGCATTGGGGATAATTTTCTTACCAACTGTGTCCATAGATGACACCGTTGCAGTGAAAATGGCTCTGGGTTCAGGAAATGTGAGAAAAAAGTTTGAAAGTTTTTTCCAGAAAGAGTTTAAAAATGCAGTTCTGCAGCATTCTGCTTTTACACGCATTATTTATCTGAATGATTCAATTCCCCTGAAACCGCAAACTGTTGGTTCTCAAAACAGGCACGTAGAAATTAGAACTCCATCGATAAGTCTTGAAGAATATGTATGTAGTGGAATTGATTACATGCTGATTCTGGAAGATTTTAGTGTTGATGTTACAGATAAAATAAGCATAGTTGGTTCATCTGAGCCAGAACTTGATTCAGAACCGATGTATTATACTGATCAATTCAGGAATAGGTCGATTAATGATAAGGTGGTGAACCCAAAGTTGAAGTTTTCTGCAAATGCTGTATTAATTGATTGTTCCAATGATTCATTAGCTGGTTATGGTTATATTATGTCTTGTGTTAGTGGTGTTAATCCCGGCAAAACTTCTATTCAAAAAAACATAGATAAAATGGTAAAGCAAATTCTGAAGAAAAGTCCATTCTCATTTTCCAGAAAACGTGGCTGATTATATAAACTGATAAAAAATCAGTGAAGCTTTTTTTGTGAGTTATGAGAAATCGTTTTAGCCACTAGTGCTTTTGTAGATCAATAAATGGAAATCGAAAAAAATGGTTGTGTGGATCAGGAGTTGGTTTCTTTTTTTCTGAATTTTACAATCTTGCTTTCCAGTTTATTTTCGCCAGAAATGGCCTTTTTTGTATTTTCATTAGCATTTGATTTTTCCAGATCTTC
>JAAYEB010000482.1 GCA_012728995.1 Fibrobacter sp.
ATAGGCGACTACCAGATTCGCGTGGAGCCCAGCGGAACAGACCTTCCCTATACTGCTTCGATCCCGGAGGAGATCACCTTGTCCAATCCAGTGTCTGCTGAGGCGGTCCCCACCCTGGATCTCAGCCTGACCCATCCCCAACTGCAGGGCACGGTTTATCTCCCCGAGGGACAGACTCCAATAACATCGACGGTTGAGGGTGATTATACGGTTGTGGTGAGAGACAGCCAGGGATTTGAAGTCACCAGCCTGTATTTGGCCTCAGACGGCACCTATAAACTGGGCGGTATCGTGCCGGGGGATTATGTGATTCAAGTCGAAGTCAGCGGCACCAACCAATATGTCAATTCATTGCCCCAGGACGTCACGCTTGGCACTGCGAGCCAGACGCTAGACCTCACGATCGCGGCCCCGATGCTGCAGGGCAAGGTCAGCAATCCGGACAATAGCCCCTTGAATAATTATTATTCAATCGAGGTCAAACTTACCGATCTGGATGGCAAACTCATCACTACGGCCAGTGTGGATTACGAGGGAAATTATTTCATCGGCGGGATACCGGCGGGAAGCTATCTGGTCAAAGCGGCGGTAATCAGCCTTGGCAATGACGGCTTTTTCGATTCCCCGACGCAAGAAGTTGCGCTGCTGACCGGGCAAACCATCACCTGTAATTTGGTGCTGACGACATCAGTCATCCATGGAAAGGTGCTGAACCCGAACGGTACACCTTTTGTCAATGACAGCAATCATCAAGTCGAGGTGGTGCTGGCTGCGCCGGACGGCAAGGAATTGGCTACCTTCTACTGCTATGAAAATGCCGATTATTCTTTTGGCGGCATCGCTGACGGGGACTATCAGCTGCAGGCCCGGGTGTGGGCAGTCGACAATCAGACCTACTTCAATTCCCGTTGAGTGGAAGTAAAGGTGGTCAACCAGACGACGAGCCCGCCCGCGCTTGTACTGCGCGGCCCGGATATTGAAGGCTTGGTCAGGAAACCTGACAACAGTACCTGGACGTCCGCCCCCGATATGGCGATTCGGGTCATCGCCTTTGATGCGCATAACCAGGAAGTTGCCAGCTGTCCCTTGACTTCCAGTTCTGCTTACCGCCTGGGCGGCTTGACACCGGGAATCTACTGGTTGCAGGCAGAAGTAATCTACGGGCAGACCAAATATGCCTGCAATTCGGTTCCCACGGAAGTGACCCTCGCTGCTGATGCGATTGATCCAATAGAGCGAGACCTCCAACTCAGCGCCCCCCTGGTCCAGGGACGGGTGCTGCAGCCGGACAAAACCAGCTCCTTCATTCCGGCGAAAAACAGCGAGGTCATGGTGATGCTGCTGACCGCCGGCGGTTATGAGCTGGATTGGACAGTGGCTGACAGTCAGGGCCGATATTCCCTGGGCGACGTACCCGCCGGGACCTATTACCTCCAGGCCATCGCCCAAGGTGCGGCCAACAGTTATGCGGATTCCGACCTGATTCCGGTGCGGATCACGGCTACGGCAGGTCAGCCGCTGGAACAGGATATCAGCCTGAACACGATTCAAATCAGGGGCACGGTGGTCGGTCCGGACAACCAGTTCCTGTCCACGTCGGCCGAGCAGTTGGTAAATGTGCAGTTGACCCCAGCTTGGGATGAATCCCTGTATCTCAGCAAGTATGTGTCGGCTAGTGCCGGCGGACTTTTCAATCTAGGCGGCCTGCCCGAAGGAGACTACCGCTTGACGGCCAGTTACGAATATTTTGGCCTGCCCGGGCAGGAAAGGTGGACCGACTCCCTGCCGAAAGTCGTCCATGTGCAAGCAGATCAAGAAACCGGCGTTACCCTGAACCTGACCCGGCCCCAGATAAACGGCCAGTTGCTGAAGCCGGACGGCGCTGACTATACCGCCGTCTATGATGCTGTCATCTCGATTTCCCTCACCGATGAAAGCGGGAACGGCTACTGGAATGCGCAGGTGCTGCACGACGGAACCTTTATCCTGGGAGGCATACCCACCGGCCGCTACCAGTTGACGACGGAAATCATTCATCATACGACTTATACGGATGCCCCGGCGCTTTATGTCGATATCGTGGAAGGACAAGCACCCAAAGACATTGAGGTTCAGCTGACCGCCCCGCAGATTCGGGGCAAGGTTCTCAACGCAGATGGAACAACGCCGGATACCACCGAGCAGTTGGTGCAGGTATATCTATCCAGCCAGGATGATCAAATTTACCAAATGGTCAACCTGTTAAACGACGGCACATTTCTTATCGGCGGCTTGCCTGAGGGCACCTATGATTTGAAGGTGACCACCAGTGACAATTGGGCAATGACCAATTCCCTGCCGGTAACGGTAACCGTCGAGGCAGGACAGATCAAAGAACCGCAAATCCAACTTACCCGTCCGCGGTTGCAGGGCAAGGTCCTGACCCCGGCCGGAGATCCGTTGATTCCCATGGGATATACGCCAGGCAGTTATGGCAATCGTATGACGGAGGTTCATCTCCAGGCAGGAGAGCAGTCTCAGGATAGGAGCAATTTAGCTGAGGACGGGGTGTTCCGCATGGGCGCCGTTCCGGCAGCAGGCGGCGAATACACTTTGCAGGCCACGCCCAATGAGATGATGGGACAACCCTGGGCGCCCTCAGCACCCATCACGGTCACCCTGGGGACGGAGATGACCAGCCAGGATATCCAATTGACGATGGATACCGAGGCTCCGCAGTTCGACCAGGCCAGCGGCTATTTCAAGCGCATTTATCTCACCTGCCAGGAATACATGGATCCCTTGCAAGTGCCGGCTGCTGCTGATTTTACAGTCATAGTCAATCAGCAGGCAGCTGTTGTTGACAGTGTACAAGTGGTCTACCAGCACGTTATTCTGCAATTACAGCAGGCATTAAGCAGCACCGATCGGGTGAGCGTTACTTACAATCCGGGCACCAACCCTGTCCAGGATCTGGCAGGAAATCCGGCCCCGGCCCTGTCGGCGCAAACCGTCACCATGGCGGGAGCCGAACCAGGAAGCAGCGGCTTGACGGCAGAACTCACCTGGGATAAAACCACTGCCGATGTCAAACTGGTTGCCCCCGGAGCCAATCTGCAAATCAAGGCAGTGGGGCAGAGCGGCGGCACCGCCAGTGCTGTATTGCGGTATAAAACCATCTATGACGATAACGGGCAGCTTTTAACCGCGCCGCGTGAGGCTCAAGCTGCCATTGCCTTCACCGAAATGAGCGCCAGTCCCGGCCAATACCAGGGAAGTTTTCCTATGGCCGGAGGGATCATTCAGCTGCTCTCGCTGCAGGTCACCTTGAACACCGGTACAGGTGATCCGCAAACCTGGCTGGCCACCGGCTGGCCCCTGGACGTAGCGGGAGCACTCACCATTGCCTGCACCGCCGAACCAAGCGACATGTTAAACGGAGCGCGGCTGGTGGTATGGAGCAACAGCCAGTTGTTCAGTCAATCCCAAACCCTGACAGGCGCCGGCGGGATGACCCTGTATGTAAAACCAGCCACGGATTATCAGGCGCGTTTGCTGAGCAGTGACAACCGGGTACTGGCAACCCGGGAGCAGATTACAGTACAAGCAGGCATGACCCATGCGATAGACATGCAAGCCATGTCACTCAATTCCCTGCGCATCAAGGTGTTGGAACAAACCACCGGCATCCCGGTGAAAGATATGATCCTCTCCCTGGTCGGGCCCGACAACCGCATCCTGGGCAATCTGAAGACCGATGCTGACGGTTGGACGCCGTGGCTGTCCGGTGCCGGTGATTACAACCTGCAAGCCGGGGACAATATCAAAATCAAGGTCAATCTGGCCCAGCGCATGTACAACCCGGCAGCGGACAAAACTTTTGAAATGATGAGCGGCCAAAATGAAGTCATCATCAGATTGGAACCCATCGTGCGGGGAATCGTGCAGGGCAAGGTGCTGAGCCCCAGTGGCACAGGTCTGGCCGGCGTTACCGTCAATGCCTCCCAGGTCCTGCAGGGAAAAACCTATACCAATCGGACCCAAAGCGGAGCTGACGGCAGCTATCGTCTGGAGCTGTACATCGGTGCAGCCCGGCTGCAGGCCGAAGATCCCACCTATAAATATGTTCAGCCGCAGGCGCTTTCCTGCGAAGTCAAAGCTGACAGCAATATTTGCAACCTGAATATGGAGCGAAGCGGCCGGGGCACGATTGCCATGAAACTGTTTACCAAACATTTAGACGGAGACTGGCAGGAAGTGCAGTTGAACGCCCTGAGCGCGGAACTGTATCAAATCAAGGTTGACGGCAATCCAGTCAGCTTCTGGCCGGCCGTTGTCTATGGGCAGCCCAATGATCAGGTCAAGGTCAGTGTGGACGGCACCGATTACAATCTGCCGGCGCTGGAGCAAACCGTCACCCTCGATCAGGATTCCTGCGCCAGCCTTGCATTCCGCCTGGAGGAGAAAGGCGGCCGGGTGCGGGGGATTCTGACCGATAAAAACAATAATCCGCTGAACCACTACTGCCAGTGGGAACTGCTGGCCAAAGGTGCCGATAACAGTTATACCTTTAAAAAATATGTCTACAGTAACGGCGGACTGAATTGCAATCTTCCCGACGCCGGCGAATACCGGGTACGTCTGGTGGAAGCCATGGGCTACGGACCGGCTTATGTGCAGAAGGATTTCACTATTGCGTCAGGCAGTGTTCTTGATTTGGGCAATCTGCAGCTGATGGATCCAGGGGTGTTCGCCGGTCAGCCCGGCAATGCCCTGCAGGCCACGCCCTCTGAGGTAACGCCGGGAACAAGCTATTGGCTGTCTGCCAGCTACAAGAACAGCAGCAACACCGCCGTCCAGGCGGCCCAAATAACCGTCGAGATTCCGGCGGAAACGGAATGTCTGACCAACTATACCAAAATCAACAATCAGCCGGTCAACGCAGCGGCCCTGACCCTCAGCAACAACCGCCTGACCATCCCGCTGGGTGATGTGGCAGCAGGCCAGTCCGGAGAAGCCAGCTGCTATCTGCGCGTTTTGCCGGATTGCCAGGCCGATACCCTGGGCGCAGCCGCCCAGATCAGCTGCCAAAAAGACGGCCTGACGGTCACTGAAACGCTGGGCTCGGCCATGGTGCGCAATATCCGCCTGTCTCTGCAGGCCCCCGAACGGATCAACAGCCGCCAGGTCTATCTGTCCGGACGGATACCGCCCGGGCAATTGGTAGAGGTCTATGCCGGACAGGAACTGCTGGGTTCCGCCCAACCGGCAGCAGGAGGCAGTTACTGGGAATTGAATGTTGAGCTTCCGGACAAAGGCACACCGTTCCTTTATCTGCTGCATGCCCGCGCGTTTAATGCGCAGGGACAAGAACAGAGCCGGA
>JAAYEB010000372.1 GCA_012728995.1 Fibrobacter sp.
CACAGACATAAAAACCCTTTCTGCGGTAGTGCTGCTGTGCAGCTCATTCGATATACAATTAAACCAGGAATCAACTAATCCACATGTCCCCACCAACAGACCCGTCAGATAAAACAGAAATTCTTGCAGCAGCGGGAGTTTTAGGAAGTCCGGGCATTGTGATGATTGAACCGCAGATTGCAACAATGAACCCGGCTCCTGATGATATCCTTAGCTCATTTACAGTGATTCTGAAATTTTCGGGGCGTCCTCTAAGTGAGGAATCATCAGAAAGTGACAGTGGTGTTTTAGCAATACATACAGGTAATTTGTCGAGATTATTCTGTTTTAACAGTTTCAGATCGCAAATAGCATTTCTGTCGAAATCAACACCTTGAGCTCCGTACATTTTTTGTGCAACGATTTCAACTTTTCTTTCAACAGGCAAATCTGTCTCATAAAGATATTTGAAATTACAGCTACGGTTAAGTGCAATATTTTCAAGAACTGCTTCTGCCAGAAGAGATGCTCCGTTACCCCCGTCTTCAAAATGGTTAGACACGACAGCATTTACTCCGATTTTTTTGCAGAACTCTATTATCTGATCGATTTCACCCTGGTTATCATCAGCGAACATGTTAAGGGCAACGACTGGTTCTAATCCAAAATGGCGAATGTTTTCGATATGTTTTGCCAGGTTTCCGAGGCCGCCATCATCTTTAAACCCACCATGATACCTGAGTGCCTTGAGTGTGGTAACTATGACTACTGAAGACGGCTTAAGCTGTGCGCTGCGACATTTTAAATGAAAAAATTTCTCTGCACCCAGATCAGTACCAAATCCTGCTTCAGTAATAACATAATCCGCCATTTTCAAAGCCATTCTGGTTGCGATAAGTGAATTTGTTCCCTGTGCAATGTTTGCAAATGGTCCACCGTGTACAAACGCAGGTGTACCTTCAAGGGTCTGAACCAGATTGGGATTCACACAATCACGCATCAGTACCTGCATCGCACCAACCGCTTTTACATCAGGAGGCCTTACCGGATTGCCATCATAAGTAAAACCAACAACCATATTTTCAAGTCGTCTGCCCAGATCGGAAAAACTTTCTGACAAACACAAAATAGCCATTATTTCCGAAGCAGGAGTTATTGAAAATCCATCTTTTCGTGGTATGCCATTTTTTGTTCCCCCCAGCCCGATAACTATTTCTCTCAAAGCACGTTCATTCAAATCGATAACTCTCTTTAAATGGATTCTTCTGGGATCAATATTAAGTTCATTTCCATGCTGAAGATGATTATCAATCATTGCGGCAAGGAGGTTATTACTTTTTTCAACAGCATACATATCACCTGTAAAATGAAGGTTGATAGCTTCCGATGGAAACAGTTGAGATTTCCCGCATCCAGTTCCCCCACCCTTTATACCGAAAAAAGGCCCTATAGACGGCTCCCTTAGACAAACAGCTGTTTTTTTTCCCAGCCTGCTTAACCCATCACCCAACCCTATCGTTGTAGTTGTCTTACCCTCTCCCTGTGGTGTAGGCGACATCGCCGTGACCAGTATCAGTTTACCATCCGGCCCATCAATTCGTTTTTCAAACTCTTTAACAGGAACCTTTGCGATATAATGTCCATGCGGCAAAATAGCATCTTCATCTATTCCGAGCTTGCATGCAATACTACTGATTTTTTCTGCCATAAAAACCTCATCGTTAAAACAATGAACCCAGTTGTTTTAAAATGTTCATGAAAACTGAAGATAACACTGAAAATATACCCTGAACCTGAAATCGAAGAGGGTCAGCGATCCCGGAAAGTAATACTTGATATCGCTATAAGAAAACCAAAGACCAGCTTCATTTCTCCAGCCAGGGAAATATGTTTATTGTATAACTTAACCCGATTTCATTATAATCAGATGCAGTTTGAAATAAAACCATAATATAAGGCATGCAAAAAAATTACCAACTGTCAGATCAATACTACTGCAATCCGATCAGTCTTCCACCCTGGTATATAGCGAATGTCACTATCCATGCAAGAGCTATCTGATAAACGACAGAAAAAATCGACCATTTTACACTTTTTAATTCCCGGATTACGGTTATGAGTGCAACTACACATGGTGTATACAGAAGAACAAAAAACATAAAAGCGAACCCTTTAAGCGGAGTAAAATGGTCGGCAATCGCAGTTTTTAGTCTCTGATCCCTGTCAAGTTCAGAATCATCTGCAAGATAAAGGACTCCCATGGAACTTACAATAACCTCTTTGGCTACAAAACCTGTCAGAAGGGATACAGACTCACGCCATTTAAATCCAAGCGGCCTGAAAAATGGCTCTAAAGCCATACCAATGCGTCCGATTCCGGTATACTTCAACTGCTCAAGTCTCATTTCGGATTCCAGTACTCCTGTTTTGGACTCTTTTTGTTCTGAAGAAAGTTCTGTCGAAATTCTCACAGAATCAATTTTACCATTATAACTTTCTTCAATTTCACTGTTAACAGGATAGTTGCTTAAAACCCATAAAATAATGGAGAAAACCAGAACCACTCCACCCATTTTTTTAAGGAAATGCTCTGCCCTCTGCCACATATGGATTAAAACAGACCTGAAAGTCGGCAGACGATAAGGCGGAAGTTCCATTACAAACGGTTGTTCATCCCCCTTGAACAATGTTTTTTTGAAAATATAAGCCATAATAAAAAATGAAAGTGTGCCGAAAACAAATTGAAACAGAAAAACGATATTTCCCGCATGTTTCGGAAATAATGCACCTGCAAATAACACATAAACCGGTAATCTGGCAGAGCAACTGATCAGAGGTGCCAGAAGTATTGTTTTTCTTCTGTCTGTTTCTGATTCCAGAGTCCTTGCAGCCATAATAGCCGGAATATTACACCCCATTCCCATCAACATGGGTATAAAACTCTTGCCATGCAAACCCACCTTGTGCATTACCTTGTCGGTTATAAAGGCAGCCCGCGCCATATATCCCGAATCTTCCATTATTGCAATACCAAAAAAGAGAATGAGAATATTGGGAAGAAAAACGATTATTCCTCCAACACCTCCTATTATTCCATCAATTATCAAACTTCGTAAAACCGTATCAGGCATTAAATTAAGAACCGATTCACGCAGAAATTCCACACCACTCTCAAGTAAACCCTGAGGATATGCACCAAGAACAAAGGTAGCCTGAAAAAGCAGCCACATAAAAAGAAAAAAAACAGGAAATGCCCAAACCGGATGAGTTATAATACTGTCTATCTGATCAGATATCTCAACCCTGTTACGTACTGGCTTTCTGACAGTCTCCCTTAAAGCTCCAGCTATAAATCCATATCTTGCTTCGGCAATAATACTCTGAGCATCTTCACCAAGAATCAGTTCTATCTTTGACCTGGCACTGTCGGCAATTTCAAGAATACCAGATCCACCTTCAGCCTCCTTTACCGCAGATCGAACTTCTGAATCATTTTCCAGAAGCTTGATTGCAAGCCACTGCGCAGATACACCAAAACTGTTCATAACCGGAACCGATATCAATTTCTCAATTACCTGTACTACCTCAGCAGGGAATTCACTTATCTGCCTGTTATATTTACAACGTTCCTCTTTTGCCATTAGAACTGCAGTGTCAAGGAGTTTATTTATATTTGTACAGTTTTTACCAATTGTTGTCACGATTGGCACATCAAGAAGTTCCGAAAGAAGTTTAATATTTATCTCTATTTGCTTATTACGGACTTCATCCCACATGTTAAAGGCCAGCAGAGGACGAACACCAAGTTCAAGAAGCTGAACTGTAAGGTACAGATTACGCTCAAGATTAGTTGCATCAATTACATTTACAACAACATCCGGTTTTTCGTGAATAATAAAATCCCTTGCAACACTTTCCTCTAAAGAAAACGCCGTCAGGGAATAAGTTCCAGGAAGATCCACGACCCGAATCTCATTTTTGTTGAAGGTAACACTGCCCTCTTTCACTTCTACTGTAACCCCGCCCCAGTTTCCTACATGCTGATGAGCCCCGGTAATTGCATTAAACAATGATGTCTTCCCGCAATTTGGATTACCAGCCAAGGCGATAGTAAAAGGACGGGTACTTTTTTCATAAAAAACGTCTTTTTTGAGATTCTGTCTCAATGTATGGGAAAAAGAGAGAGGACTCATTTATCACTCCAATCAATAAACAGGTTCTACATCAATACCAGCTGCTTCACAAACCCTTAAACTTACATGCGATCCACCAACCTCAACCTCAACAGGATCTTTAAGCGGAGCATATTTTACAATTTTTAATACCCTGCCGCGCAAGAACCCCATCTCAATCAGACGTTTTCTGATCAGGCTATCCCCCCTGATCCTTACAATTTTGACCAGATCGCCCTCCATACAACTGCTCAGATCCATAACTGCTGACTTTTTCATAATGCTATCCATTTTTTTATCATTTTACCACATCCCGATTTCAAGACCAGACATGTTTTTTAGATTCAAAACAACTGCCAGAGAATAAGCAACTCAAATTAAAGCAACTCTTATTTTGTTTGCCATACCTTTTCCAAGTGCTACCCTGATACCATTAATCAAAAGCACAATACGTCCGCCATGATTCACAATCACTTCGCCTGTAACCCCTGCGACAATACCCATATCCATTATTCTCCTTGAAAACATGGAATTCTCTGCAGAATTGATTGCTACAACCCGAATCTTTCCACCACTATCAATCATGCTTAAAGGGATTGAAGACGTTTTGGGCTTTTTTATACACCTGTCACATAATCCATATATCTGCATTTTATGAGATAAAATGTAGAATCCTCGATTTAGAGCCTCCCGAGATTGGGCCTGCTCAATAATCGGTGAATAAAACTCAATAATTCTTCCGCATCTTATACAATAGAAATGGTCATGATGTTCACCAGGATGCAAATGCTCATATCTTTGTACGTTGTCACTGAAAGTCTTTTCTGAAGCAAAACCATATTCCACAAGCAAATTGAAAGCATCCTTTATAGCAGATTCAGAAATCCGGCTTCCATTTTCCTTTGCATATCTTTTCATGTCTTCAATAGACATATGTTTTTCAGTTTCAAAAAAATAACTTATAAGTTTCTCAAGATCCCCGTTAACTTCAATACCATTGGATTCAAGAAAAGTGATGCATTCAGAGAGAATTCGTTTATGTTTTAACCTGTTCACGGCACCTCCGGCAAATTCCAAAAATCTGTACATTGTGACGGGTTATTGATACATTGTGTTTGGCTGCAACAGCTTCTATTCTCTCCTCAAGCTGAGGATCAGAAAATTCAATAATCGAACCACACGACTCGCATACAACATGTTCATGATGTTTTGTGTTGGCAATAAATTCATAATGAATCTGTGTGGAATTCAGTGCTACCTGGCGGAGAAAACCAGCATCTTCAAGATGCCCCAGAGTCCTGTACACTGTCGCCCTGCTGACTTTTAATCTCTTTTCCCTTAAAGATGCAATCAGCTCTTCTGTATTAAAATGAGATCTTTCTTTACAGAGATATTCAAATATTACCCTGCGCTGCGGTGTGTATGAAAGACCTTTGTTCTGAAGATATTCCCTGAACCGGATAATAAGTGACTGTAAATCCAATGTAACCATGTTATTATTTCGATTCAATAAGGAGATTATGTATAGTCTGGTCAGTAATTTTTTATTTCAGATACAGCAAACCTATAAATCAATATGGATCTTTACAATTTTTTTTTAATTTATAAGAGACCAGAACATCTTAAAATCCATTTCTCATTTCTTTTTTTCAGATTATCCCCCAAAAGACTCAGACTTGCATTATTTTTACTGAAATTTCATATTCTATTACGCACCAATATTTGAGATCTAATCTCAAATATATAACAAATTACATATTATTGCAAGAAGAATATATTTTTGTCTACAAACCAGGATTTAAGTATTAATAGGATTGTCTCAATCAGGAATTTATGATATTACGAATACTGATTTTTTTATGCGTATTAACCTGCAATGCCTTATCCCAAAAAGCGGATCTGTTATTCACAACCCAGAACAGCTATACCAGCGCGGCATCAGCCGGTCTTGGAAATGCCGGTATTGCAGTACTTTCTGATATTTCGGGTGGGCTTGTTAATCCGGCACTTGTTTTTTCAAACGGAAGATCAAAATCAGAACCTCATGGTTCCATATCAGTCGGGTTCGGACGTGATTCAGTTTTCAACCGGTATATACTGCCTGCAGGGATAAGTTATTCAACAGGTGAAGGAGCCCTGGGTTTGTTTTACCGTACTTTGTCGGGAAAAAACAGAATGGATCAACATGAGATATCAGTAAACCTCTCGGGACAGCTCTTCAGCGAATCACATGGCAAGGGTCCTGTTGACTTTGGTGTAAATTTCAGATATGAAAGATTTACCTGGGAAAACAGGTCACTTGAACCACTTCATACCTGGCAGCTCACTGTTGATTCAGCCGGAAACAAAAAGATAAAAAGTACCGAAAATATTGAACCATATTCAGGAAAAGGTACTCTGTCAGAAAACCGATTTCTTACAGATGTCGGTTTTTTCCAAAAAGATGCCTGGAAAAATATTGATTTTGGTCTGACACTGCGTAATCTTTTCGGATATATCAGAACCGAAAAAAATCCGGTACTCATTGCAATCGATTCTACAGATACAGTTTCAGCAGATTCTGTTATTGAATTCCGGAAAGAAAATTATGAGAAAAAAACTTCAAAAACAAAAGGATGGTCCCAAAAACAACATCGTACAGTATCAATTGGAGCCAATTATCATACTAATTTTGAAAACCAGGTAGTGCTTAGTATTCCAATGGATCTGGAAATTTATGGCCTTTTGGATAAAAAAACAAAAAACCGTTTTGTTTTCCAATGCGGTATCCAGGTATCAATTTCTGAACGGTTCCATATACGAGGTGGCTACAACCGTGGTCCTGGTGATTTGATTGAAGACATAGCCAAACTGGAGTACAGGAATATTTTTACCGGCGGCGCAGGAATCGACATAAATCCAGTATCATTTGATTTTTTCCTGTCCAAAGGTCATTTCGGACTTAATGCTGTTTATCATTACTAAGTGATAAAAAACTTCGCATCTCATTTTCAGGAATTAAGACAACAGTAATATGCATCTGACGACCACTTTAACTATTATTACTTGAACGCTACCTGTATTATACAACCGAAGCGATTTCAACAACACACACAGCAGGGCTTCCAAAATAGTATTTTAAAACAACCAGCATTATAAGTTTAAATAAACAGGAATAGAAAGACAGACATGAAAGACAATGATGAAACTCTGAAATTGCAAATACAGGAAAAGCCTTGTACATGTAATACATACAGTAAGAATAAAAATGCCCTGGTCAAATACATTTTAATGCTGCTTCTTCTTTCCGGGATTTTATTTCTGGATATTTATACAAAACAGCTTGCCCAAACCAACCTGAAAGGAAAACAACCGGTCTATTTGATAAATAATTTCCTTGAAGTTGGTTATTCTGAAAACAGAGGAATGGTATTCGGGATTCTTAACAATACAGGTTCAAAAGTTTTCAGAACCGTTTTTACAGGATTCAGGGTTATAATTCTTCTTTTTGTAACCATTTTTATTTTGATGTCCCGAAAAGGCCCTTTCAGATTACTTTTTCCTTTTTACCTTATTTGGGCAGGTGCTGCCGGAAATCTCATCGATACATTCTGTTTTGGATATGTTATAGATTTCATCCATATTCATCTGGGCTCATTTTTTGACTGGCCATTTTTTTTCAATCTTGCCGATGCTTATCTTTGTGTTGCAATGGCAATTTTATTAATCGGTGGCATGATACCAATTAAAAAAACCAATTCCAATTTTTTATTTTACCCCGAGAAAGCAAAAACACCTGCTGTGTAAGGAAGAGTACATAGCCAAATTATTAGATAATAAAGATAAAAGTAATCATGGTCGTCGAGCGCACAAGCTAACTACTAATATTAAGAATAATCTGTCACGCCGAGCGCACAAGCCCCGACGTTTGAAGACAAAGTCGGGATTTGATTATTATAGCCTTTTATTTGTACCCCCGACGTGTTAGTCGGGGCTTGACTATTGTATTTTTGGCTGTACCAGCAGCAGCAACGGTAATAAGAAGCATAAGCGCAGCCGAGCATCCCGATGTAAAATCGGGATTTGATCATTATAGCCTTTTATTGTACCAATATACTTCTGGTGAACCGGCAGTCCGGAAGCTTTGGTGGATTGGGAGATTAGCGGGTAGTGAATAAAGAATAAATCCCAAATAACAACAGGAAAATGTCTGAACCGCTGATTCACCTGATGAGAATGATTAAAACCATGATTGATTACTATCCGATTTTCCTGTAAACGGAAATATTCACAGTGTTCCACACGCCCCCAAACAGGAGTTTCAGAGCTGCAATAAACTGCCGCGGGGGTCGTGGTCGAGTAGGCCAAGGAATTTCACCTTCAGCCTCTCACGGAACCGTACTTGAATCTCTCAATTCATACG
>JAAYEB010000373.1 GCA_012728995.1 Fibrobacter sp.
ATGAATGGTGAATGATAGATTGTGGATTGGGACCCGGAATTTCGATTAAAGAACAAAAACACTGTTTACCCTTTTTACTGTCACCTTACAATCCTATCGGGGTCGGAACTCGGAACTCGGCGTCGGGATCGTTTTTTTGTATTCTTCAATTCCTCAATCGCTTTTATGGCATTGATTATTGTACGAAAACAAGAATGATTTATTTGTAATCACTCTCTTTTTTATGATTCGATACCGATACCGATTCCGACCCGGAATTTCGATTAAAGAAATAATGAATACAGTTTTACAGTTTTTCCTGTTTCATATCGGGGTCGGGGTTCGGCATCGGGATCGGAATCGATTCTTAAACACTCAAATCCAATCGCTTTTACTAACATTGAATTAAAGAATATCATTACTTTTTACTATCTCCACACTGTGTTTAATCAGCTCATCTTTGATTCTGTAAAAATTTTTGGAATCGATTGGTTTTGACGCATCTTCTATTAGTACTGAAGAGAAATTCAGATTAAGGGCATCACGGATGCTGTAATAAACACAAATATCAGAAGCCAGACCACAGAAAAAGAGCATTGATACACCTTTATCTCTCAGATAACCTGCAATTCCGGTCTTTTTCTTGTGTCCGTTATCAAAGAACCCACTATAACTATCAATGTACGGATCCATTCCTTTTCGGAAAATAGCTTCAATCTTTTTTTGATCAAGTCCGGAATGGATTTGGGCACCGTGACTGTTTTGAACACAATGATCCGGCCATAAAACCTGTTCTTCACCAAACAAATTGATTTTATCGTAACTATTTTTACCCTGATGGTTTGATGCGAAACTGACATGATCTGCCGGATGCCAGTCTTGAGTAGCAACAACCAGATCAAAAGAATTCTGAATTTTGTTTATTACAGGAATAATTTCATCACCATTTGGAACCTCAAGAGATCCACCAGGACAAAAATCATTCTGAATATCAATAATGACAAGAGCTTTCAATTCATTTTCCTTTTATATTGTTCAATAAGTCTGTCTCTTTTTTCTTTCAATCCTTTACTTATTCCTATTTTGTATATATGTGGATTTTCCATCCGTTTGTATTCTTCAGGCAACATATTTAACCTGGATTTTGTGTATTGGGATATTTCAGATAATAGTGGTTCAGGGTTTAACCGTTTTCCATTTTTCATGACCGGATTTAAAAGAGCTTCCTTTTTATAATCCTTGATCCTCATTGATTTCAGCAGTTCAAAAGGATGAAACATCATTTCAGATTCACCCTCATTATCAATGTATACAGCATCAGCTCCGATCCAGTTCCCATAACTGTCTGATAAACGCAATATCTTTTTTTTATCTGGTAGTGATGTTTTTTTGAGGGTTTCAGTCAGTTTTATTTTTGATTTACCCGAAACTGATGACATTTTATAAACCCCATCAACTGCACCGTCCGGATAACCGGTAACAAGATTTGTGCCTACGCCATAAATATCAATTGGTGCATTCTGAAGTTCCAGACTTCTGATAACAAATTCATTCAGTTTGTTTGATGCAGCGATTTTTACATAATGAAGACCAGCCTGATCAAGCATTCTCCTGCTTTCTTTTGCAAGGTATGCAAGATCTCCACTGTCGAGTCGGATCCCTTTAAGAAAGTTTCCATTTTTTTCCATCTCTTTTGCTGTTTTAATTGCATTGGGTACACCGCTTCCGAGAGTATCGTATGTATCTACAAGCAGCACACATTTGTCGGGCCAATTTTTTGCGAATTTTCTGAATGCTTCAAGTTCATTGTCAAAACATTGTACAAATGAGTGTGCCATAGTTCCGGATACAGGTACATTGTAATCTTTTCCAGCACAAACATTGCTGGTTGCATCAAATCCCCCTATTATTGCAGCTCTGCTTGCATAATATCCGCCTGGGCCCTGGGCTCTTCGCAGCCCAAAATCAATAAGTGTCTTATTACCTGATACAAGTCTTAACCGGCTTGCTTTTGTTGCAATAAGAGTCTGGAAATTTAAAATATTCAGCAGAATTGTTTCAATAATCTGCGCTTCGATGATTGATGCTTCGATTTGAACTATCGGTTCTGAAGCAAATACGATTTCACCTTCTTTACAAGAGACTATATCTCCCCTGAATCTGAAATTTTTCAGGTACGAAAGAAAACCAATATCAAAGCCGTTTTCTTTCAGAAAATCCAGATCACTTTCGTCAAACTTCAGATTTTCGGTTATATCCAGAAAATCTTCTAATCCGGCAAAAACTGCATATCCGCTATTGAACGGGTTTTTTCTGAAAAAGAAATCAAAAACTGCTTTTTGATCTTTTTTTCCATTAAGAAAATAAACCTGTCCCATTGCCAGTTCATAAAGATCGGTATATGTGAAAGTAAAATTAAACATACAGCTTCTTTATTTTGTGTGATTTGTGTTACCCGGATTGTCAGCTTTTAAAATTGTAAAAGAGAACGTACTACCTTTTCCGGTTTCCGAATTAACCCAGAGTTTACCACCATGTGCTTCAATAATATTTTTTGCTATTGTCAACCCCAATCCACTGCCCTTTTTTCTTGATTTTTTTGCGCCTTTTGTTCTGTAAAATTTTTCAAAAATTTTTCCCTGATCTTCACTATTGATTCCCGGACCGGTATCACTTACGTTAACCTGTAAAAATTTATCCTTGTCATCGACGCTTATTGAAACCTTTCCGTTTTCACCCGAATAACTGATAGCGTTATCTATCAGGTTCATAAGTACCTGTTTCAATCTGTCGTGATCTGCCAGTGTCATCAGATGATCTTCTTCAGGAATAATCAGTTCCAGTTTTTTATCTTCCGGAACCGATATGATTCTCATTGTTTCTTTTATCAATTTTATAAGGTTTTCTTTTTCCAGTCGTATTTCCGTAGAACCGGTTTCTATTTTGGTCAAGTCAAGCAGTTCATTAAGTAAAGTTGCCAGCCTTTTTCCTTCAGATTCAATTATACCAAGAAATCTTTCGCGTTCCTCTTCAGTCAAATCTATATCTTTGGCAAGCAGAGTCTGGGTCATGCCTATTATTCCGGTGAGCGGTGTACGGAGTTCATGAGAAGCCATTGAAACAAATTCACTTTTAGACTTATCAAGTTCCCGGAGTCGTTCATTTGCGGTATCCAGTTCCCTGTTCTTGATTTTAAGTTTATTTTCATTTTCCCGAAGCAATGTATCAGACTGCTTTTTTACAATCGCATTAGCAAACATCATTGCTGCTATTCTCAATACTTTCACGATTTCTTCAGACCAGGCCAGTTTTATTTTATACGATTCAAATACGAGGTATCCCAGAGTCTTTCCCTCAAAAATCAGGGGTGCAACTATAAGGGATCTGATTTTATGTTGTTCCAGTTTCTGTTTATATTCGTAATCCGGTAATTTTTCGACGTCCGGTACATAATATGTTTCGTGTTTATTTCCGTAGTTGATATAGGGGAAATTATCAATATGAATACGAACCGGATTGTAAATGTTTTTATCAAGATCCTTATTATGCCATTCGTATTCACATTTTAACCAGTTTTCATTATTTTCTTCGAATAGACAAATGCATCCCCTGTCCATGTTTGACAATTTTGTAACCAGCTTTAATGAATTATTGATAACATTGACAAAGTTATCTACATTTACATTTATAAGATGTGCAGATAAAGTACCTGTTAACTTTTCCAGATTAGCCCTGAAACGGAGTTCTTTCTCTGCCATTTTCAGTCTGGTGATGTCATTACCAATAGAAAGTATTTCTATCACATTTCCCTGCCGGTTTTTTAGAGGCTTGTTTGTGTATGTAATCCATACCCTTTCTCCATCAGAACGAACATTTTCGTGTACCATATTAACATATTTATCCGGATTCTGAACCATTTCTGATATCATTGATGAAATTTTGTATTCCAGTTCGGGTCGTTTTACAAAAAAGATAGATATTGACTTTCCCAATACATCCTTTTCAGTATACCCGAAAAACGAAAGTGTGTAATCGTTAACAAATGTAATTCTGCCGTCTGTATTCCATCTGAATATTATACTGTTGGCGTTCTCGACTATTTCACGATATCCGGATTCCTTTGCAACACCATTTTTATCCTGTTCCGGTTTTTTATGCTTGCACTGATCGTTCTGCGGGTTTTCTTTTGTTTTGGCATCAACAGTGTTCTTGTTTCTTATCATGTTTTCAATAGTTCCATTTATATTTTTTCTGGCAGATTCCTTTTCTTCAATCATTTTCCTCCTCCTTAATACATCGACTAAAGTCGGAGCAACAAGTATCCATAAATCGATTCGTAAGGTCTTGATTTATCTGTGAATGATTCAGCAATCTCTTCTGCTTCAAAACTGGTACCCATTTGGAAAGCATACGGTGCAGAAATTATTTCAGATACCAATTGAATCCTGTTCGCAATAATCGCGATAAGAGTACCTGAGAACAATATCGAATTATATGAATTTTTGTCATATTTATTGTGTCTGGCGTAATTTTTTTTATCCCGGCAATTATTATTAACAGAAAACATTTCACTCATTTTTTTGAAACCAGAAATATCTAATTTTCTACTCATCCTGTTAATCCGAAAAGATAAGGTAAAAGCGGAGTGTCTCTCTTGCTCCGGATTTTAACAATCAGGTAGCAAATTATAAGCCTGAAAAATCATATTCCTCAACAGATAAGTTAATATTCCGTCGTTTGAAACCCGTAATTTATTTTCCTGTATGAAGATACTGGTATACGGCAAGAATGGACGGTTTCAAAGAAATTGGCCCTTTAAGAAAAAACTTCAGACAACTGTTTGGTAATTGTCAATAGCAAGAACGGTACTGATTGAATATATGTCGCGATGTACCAATGCCTTGAATCAATAATCCAAAGTAATTTTCGCTATTGGGGCACACAATTCTGGAGATAATGTATAATGGAAAACAAAAAGAGAAAAGCAAACAGCAGTTCGTCTGGAAATAATCTTACGGGAATCATTGATTATCTTGATTCTGAGCTTAAAACAACACAAATAAAAGATTACTCATGCAATGGTTTACAGGTTCAGGGCAGTAATAGTGTTAAAAAGGCTGCATTGGTTGTGGATGCCTGTATGGAAGCGTACAAGATTGCTGTAAAAAAGGAATGTCAGTTAATAGTCGCTCATCATGGAATTATCTGGAATGGACTTAAATCAATAACCGGCTCCGTTTATGGTCATATCAGGTATCTTATACAAAATAACCTTAATCTCTATGCATCACATCTTCCTTTGGATCTCCATCCACAATTGGGAAATAACGCCCGTTTGGCATCAATTATCGGTCTTAAAAAACTTGAACCCTTTGGTCTTTACAATGGTATAAATATTGGATTTGAAGGAGTTTTACCGAGAGAAACAAAACTTGATCTGATTGTACAGTTACTTTGCCGTAAATTAGGCGGTGAATGTACTGTTCTTCCATTCGGAAAAGATAAAGTTAAAAGAATTGCAATTGTTTCGGGCGGCGGCGGTGGTGAACTTGATGAAGCAATAGAGAAGGGTATTGATTGTTTTATAACAGGAGAAACTTCACACCAGAATTACCATTCTGCTTTGGAAGCCGAAATTAATGTAATTTATGCAGGTCATTACTATACCGAAAAACCTGGAGTACAGGCTATCGGGAACATTCTTGAAGAAAAATTCAATATAGAAACTGAATTTATCGATGTTCCGACCAATTTTTAATTCATTCCCGAATCAGACAGTTAACTTTCTGTGTACCAATGGGCGTGCATTACAGAAAAAATTTTCGCAATATAGGGTCTGATGACTATTATTAAAATTCATTTTTACAAAGTAATAAAAAGTATTTATAGGTTTAACATTCTGCAGGGTTATCATGTTTTCAAAAAAAATACCAGTTATTAACTATTCTGACACCAGAGGAAAAAATTTTTTATTCGAGATTATTTCTTCAAGACAATCCAGAAACAGGGAGATTATTTCCCGGGTAGAAAACATTCTCGAAAACATAAAAAATGAAGGTGACAAAGCCCTTATCGAATACACCCGAAAGTTCGATCTGGTTGAACTTTCTGAAAAACAACTGAAAATCTCCGAAGAAGAGATCAGTGAAAGGGCAAATCTTGTTGATTCGGATCTGAAAAAGGCTATTAATGAAGCCGCAAAGAGAATCGAACAATATCATGAAAAACAAGTTTCAGACGGTTTTAACATGGAAACGTCTGAGGGAATTTTAGGTCAGCGTATTGTACCCCTTTCCCGAATAGGAGTTTATATTCCAGGAGGCAAAACAGTTTACCCGTCAACGGTATGCATGGATATTATTCCTGCAAAGATTGCGGGGGTTAAATCCATTGCAGCTGTAACCCCTCCCCGCGACAATCTTGATCCTGGTGTTGCCTATGCACTAAAACTTTTAAATGTTTCTGAAGTATACCGTGTTGGAGGTGCTCAGGCTGTCGGCGCACTTGCGTATGGAACCCAAAGTATTAAAAGTGTAGAAAAAATTGTCGGTCCCGGCAATGCTTATGTTGCTGCAGCAAAACGGGCTGTCTATGGCGTTGTTGATATAGATTCCATAGCTGGGCCCAGTGAGGTAGCAATAATGGCTGATGACTCAGTTAAAGCAGAATGGGTCGCACTGGATCTTCTTGCACAGGCAGAACATGGTACTGGTGATGAAGTAGCAATCTGTGTAACAGAAAACCGCGAATTTGCAGAAAAAATTGCATCAACTGTTGTTGAAGAAATTAACAGGTCTCCGCTTATAAAAACATTTGACAGTTTACCCGATGATGCAATATCGGTGTTTGTTACAAATTCACGTGAAGAGAGTATTGGCCTTGTTAATGAGTTTGCACCCGAACATTTGCAGATCATGACCAGGGAATATACGGAGGATGTCGAAAAAATTGTAAATGCTTCGGCCATTTTTCTGGGTCCATATACCCCTGTAGCTCTGGGGGATTATTTTATCGGAACAAATCATGTTTTGCCAACAGGCGGAGCTGCTAAATTCTCGTCACCTCTTGGTGTAGACAGCTTTGTAAAAAGGATCTCGGTAGCTGAGGTTTCATCAAAGGGTTTAACAAATGCTGCACCGCATGTTTCAAAATTTGCCCGATGCGAAAATTTTATTCACCACGCTTTGAGTGTTGAAAGAAGAGTTGGTGATTGATATAACAGGTTTTGTTATAAAGTGACTTCTTTATTGTTTTCACTTTGTGATTAGCACAGGCATCCGCTGGTTTAAACAGACAGTTGTTTACATTACGGAAACAGCGAAAACAAAACTTGGTTAGTAATAAAAATATAAAGATTATCCGTGTCGCCGGACGCAATATATGCTTTAAAAGATATCTTGTTCGCCGAGCGGACACGTCCCCCGCGATAGCGTATTGCAGCTCTGAAACTTCTGTTTGGGGGCGTGTGGTAAACTGTGAATAGTCACTATTTTAGAGAACTTTTAATTGCCTTTTTTTACTTGGATCTTACTCTCAAGTTTAACTTGCATGTCCAGGTAGATACTTTAATTTGCTACTTTCATGATTCCTTTTATGTCTGAATTTATTAATGTAATAACCATTTAGATTGCAGATTAAAACGAATGCAGTATTACACAGGCAAATATCGCATATATTATTTTGAACAAGAATTCAGAGATAAAGACATTATTTGAAAAAGGAAAACATAATGAAACGGATTAAATTTACATTATTGCTTTTAATAGTCACTTTGTTTTACTCCTGCCAGAAAAAACCGATAATTATTGGTGATTTTAATGGAGAAAACCGGGTTACATTCGAACAATTAAGAGAAAACCCGGAACCCTATATTTTCAAGGAAATCAGTTTCGAGGTGGGAGACTTTAATATAATTCAACATGGAGTGGATGTAACTTCAAAAGAAGACCGCACCCTTGTTTGTTCATATAAAGAAAGAAAATATACAAGGATTGAGAAAATTATTGAAGCGTATGAAAATGGTGATACAGCATTTTTACCGGATGGAGGAAACTGGAATATATACTACAACAGTATTCTCCCAATTCAACTCGAAACATCAGAAAGTGACTGGAAACATCTGGAAAACAGATACACTATCCCTGAGCAATACATTAAAAACGACAATAAATTCATTTACACTTCAGAGAACACAGATTCACTCATATTCAGTGGAGTACTTTTTGAATCAAGAAGAGTTTTAATGAAAGATTCATTGAGAAAAGAGTTAAAAAGCAAATATAAAAAAGAATTCAGCATTACATATAACCGCGTTTATCTTACAGGAATAAAAATTATTCCACGCTGATATCTTTTACAAATGTTGTATCGACCAGTTTTCCCTGTGAATTCTTTGACTTGAGCATAAATTCTCCATCCGGGTCAAGAGATAATCTGAAAGATACGTTAGCCTTTTTTGATAACAAAGGCATCCTGTAAAGGAGCTCATTTCTTACATTTGACATTATTTTGAATTTATCCAGTGGTATCTTTACATATCCGGTATAGTTATTACCATTTACTTTCAGGCTATTTATTACCATACAGTCAAGATTACCACCCTCTCTATAAACACAGTAATCATCATCTTCATAAACCCATAAATACACAGGGATTTCGCAAGCAAAATTATATATAACAACCGCAGCAGTTATTGTTTCATCCAGATTGAATTCATCTTTTGATAAAGAAATACCTGCATAAGGAGTAATTATAGTACAGTAATCATCAGTTTCTTCTGTTTTCGCTTTTGTGATTTCGTCGTCTTTGTACTGCTCATCATTGAGATAAATAATTCCTGCAATTTTTTGATCTCCGCTCAAAAGATTTTTGAGGAATTCCTTTCTTATAGGATCTGTAAAGAACTCACTGCTTATTGTCATTTCATTAGTTATAATAATTTTATCAGGGTATTCAGGCATTTCACCCTTTGTATCATTTCTTTCTCTTTTGATTTCCTCACTAAATACCGGCAGTACCCACTTATAGTTTTCTGAAGACAACGATTTTTCCTTTATACAGAGGTCAAGACTGTAATGAGAAGGATCTGGCTGGCCGCGATAATTGGCATAAACAGAAACTTTCTGACCTAATAAAACATGTTTTTTAGAAAAATATGCTTTTCCCTCATGCGCATGAACATTACCCCAAATAAAAGAAAACGGTTTCAGGCCTGCTACAGGTTTGCCTCCGATAAAAAGCTTATCTCCTATGGAAATACCCGATCCGGTAAGATGCATAATCTGGTAATGTAGTGCACTGTAGTCTATCTGAGCAAGATTTGAAACAGTAGCGTAAATCTGTGAATCGAGACTTAAAGTATGATCTATTTTCAGAAACGGATTAAATATAGCCTGTATTTTCTCCTGCATTGCAGAAAGAAAATTTACATCAAATCCTATTTTACCTTCACTTTTTAACGAAAGGGATATACCCAGTTTCAGTTCTACCCAGGTAAGTACATATTTAACCGTATCGGCCCATTTCCACGCCTCAGGAAAATCTGCATCTAATTTTTCCTTATCCATCATCGACCACACCGCTCCAAGCTCAACCGCAAGTGATATAATTCCCATTGGATCGAGACTGCCATTAAGAAAATACTCCTCCTGGTCTTTTCCTGTTTTCTTTTTACCAAAACTTACCTGCGCCGCCAAAGCAAAACCCAGTTTAAGTATCACTGCCCATTCAAGCCAGGCAAAATATCCCGGAAGATTACTACCGCAAAGCTCCTTCGTTTTCATGGCTTCCCTGAAAACATAATCGATATTAACCAGCTTTCCATCTGATTCACCAAAACCAAGTGTTCTATTGATATTTTTTGAATTATTTGAATTCCAGAAAGAATTCTGACGTTCTTCATACTCTTCTACAAAACTCGCATATTCGGTATCACTTCCTGTCAATGCAATAGCATACGCCTGTTTGAAAACTACTGCAAAAAACTGACACAATCTCTGTTCTTTATCAAAAAAATGCTGATCCGATAAGTCTTTACCTTTGAAAACTTCATGAAGTTTCTTGTTCTGGAAACTCTTCTTAAATGATTCTTTGTCGTGTACAGGTCCCATGCTCGCAAGTATTGCCGCATGTTTTGGAAGCGCAAGCGCATCAATAAGTGATTGAAACTTTTTCTTGTCGTTTTGCCCCTCTTTTATTTTCCGCAAGAAAGCAAGGAGAACAAAATACGCAATGCATGTTGATAATTGAAGTATCCATGTGTGCTGCGGATCTTTTGCTATAGAAGCAACCTGCTCATCAGTGAAAAGTTTGTCGATCTTTTCAAGTACTTCTGTGGGCAAAAGTAAAATATATACAAGTTCCTGCCTGTATGAATCCACCGAACCAGTATTCTCTCCCCATGGATTTACAACTATCTTGTTTCTTTTCCAGGTATGATTTCTAAATGAATATGGACGAAAACAGATATCCTCTTTATCCAAAGAAGGCGTATTGTTATAATTCTCAAATATAAACCCTTTCCCATTTTCACCGGGAGAATCCACTGTAAACATAGTTTTCATGCATCTCTCCGATTCATCATCAGCTACATCTCCTGCCATTGGCGGCGGGCTCCAGCAGTAGTCCAGATTACGTACCCAGATCTTCAAATATGACCCGGCTTCGTAACGGTCTATTGAAGAGATTATTTTGTTTATCGAATCCTTGTCTTTTCCCTTGTCAGAGAGATTTTTCGCGATTTCCTGTTTCATGGATGCTGCTTTTCTCTCCCGGTCTTCTTTTGTTTCATCATTGCGTATAACCGCTTTAACCTTTATCTGAATTGTATTGCATGTACCGTCTTCATTTTCAATAAGTCTGTAATTTATTTTCTCCCTTACATGATTTTTATCTCTATTTGAACAGTAGATCCCTTCAACAACAATTTTTTTACCATCAGGTTCCGGCTTATATCGTTCATAAGCAGGTGTTTGGCCATTAACCTTATTGTTCTCTCCACCGTGTTTGCGACTCCACACTATTTTAGCTTCATACCAACCGGCCCGCGGAATATCATCAGTAACCCACCCTTTTTCCTTTTCCAGTCGTTTACGGTCTCCTCCTATGGAAGCCGGCTGTAAAAAACCCCAAACATGAATGTTTGGAAAAGTCGTGTAATCTCCATCTATTATGGGCTTATATGTTTTTACCTGAATGATTATCCACTGGCTTACCTGTGTACATATAACTGTATTGCTTTTTCCTTTTGCATGAATCCGTGCAGCTTCCTTTAACATTTCATCAATTGGTATACGTGAACTGCCCTCAAATTCCGGGATATTGTTGCTTTTCTGGGCATATTCAACCACCTGTGATGTAGCTTTACCGCGGTCTTTTCGCAAATTCAAGGCTGCATTTGCCCTTTGTAATATGCCCTCTTTTTCTATCAGGCTGTAATGCGGAGCATAATACCGTTTCGTATCCCATTTGTTTCTATCCGCATCACTCCAGAATATATCAACACGACGCCATGAATCGGGAGCGCTCAGGCTCCTTCTATTGGATATAATTGAATTTGCACCAGACATTTTTTATTCTTGCTTATTCTGTTAAAGTGTTTAAAAGATCTGTTTCTGTATCTTTATCTTCATTGTTTTCAAATTCTGAATTATCCTGATTCTTACCAGAATCATCAGGATGAATATGAAGCGTATCTCCTTCAAAAAACGGAAAACCAGGAATTCCTACATTAATTGAAGGTGCATCAGGGAGAAGTAATTGAAAATTCTCTGTGGTTTTTATTGAAAACTCACTGTAGATTTGTTTAAAATCCTTATCTGTAATTTTAACCTTTTTATTCTCTTCAAAATTTATTTGCATATTAGTAACATTATCAACAATATTAGCTTTAAAAGGCACCCACACGTAACTATATCTCAATCCATTGACATAATCAAATAGACGAGCGCCTTTTTTCTCTATCTCTTCGTCCCCCTGCGTATCATCCCATTTAGGAATGGTAAGCTCCAACCCGGGTTCAAGTAAATCCGGATTATCTCCAATTGTTTCTTTATTTACTTCATAGAGATATTTCCAGGAAGTAATACCGTAGTCAATTGCGATTTTCCCCAGATCTTCACCTTCTTCAACAGTATGAGTCTTCTCAAATTTCTTTGGAAACGGACGTGCTGCCAGAAATTTCACAAACGCTATCCACACCTCATCATCAAACGGACCATCTTCATCCTTTATGTCATGACCCAGAAGCTTAAGTCCGCGCCTGAGGTTTTTCACATTTATCTTGTGCTCTTCGTCTTCAAAGCGATCCGGGTGATCATCCATCTCCCTGACCTTTGAATCCTCCATGCCGTATAGAAGCATGAACCGTGTGGGCATGATATTGGGATCATTATCCGGACTGGTGTCTTCACCGTTAATATATGCTCTTGCAATCTCTGTCAGTCTTCCGTAGTCAAGATGTGACGCAAAATGACGGGCAGCCTCATAACCCTCATTTTTTTCTACACTTTTAAGAACCTCTACGATATCAGAAAGCGTAAGTTCTGTGTATGTATCCTGCTGAGTCTCTCCTGTGTATCCGCTTTCTGCAAGAGACTTTGCCACCTGGTCAATAACTGCTTTTGTCTGATCTTTTGTCATATCTTTTGCCGCGTTTGCAATGATACGCTGTATCTCGATTGGAAAAGTTTCTGTTCCTTCAACCGGTTCGATACTTTCTGCACTATCCCCCGATGCGGACTTTGCGTCTTTACCGCTTCCGCCACCGCCGCCACCACCACCTCCTCCGCTTTGCCCAAAAAGAACAGTAGGACATCCGGGAGGAAGTATTGATGAGGGGGGGCCAACACATATTGCCATATCACCAACACAGGCGGCTGGTTTACCCCCGATAAGAACTGTCGGCGGAACCGGCCCCACAAGCGGGCCGCCAACATGGGGAACAGGAGGAACCCCCGGTGTAACCATAGGGCACACATGCATGTCGCCCATTGTAGCTGCAGGCATACCGCCTATCAGAACTGTGGGCACTCCGGGGACCGGTAATCATTCCCCCGTGTGCTGTCATATCTCCAACTCTGGCGGCTGGTTTTCCCATGATACTTGTCCTTTATTACTGTTATGGCAACAGGTGCGTATTAATAGTTTTTTTACTATGATAGAAAGAATATAATAATAATTCAAATGCCCAAATGTGACGAGCATCACATTTGGGCATTTTTTATAATGTTTGTTGCTAATAAAAGAACCGGTTTTTCAGGCTAACCAGATTCTCTCTTTGCTGGAATA
>JAAYEB010000374.1 GCA_012728995.1 Fibrobacter sp.
AATCTGCACCTTTATATATTTTTATGCCAACAGCACTTATGACATCGTTATAAAGCCTCAGTTCCATAGGTGTGATTCTGTATGTTAACATTTCTTCCTCCAGTTTTTCCAGTTTTATACTAACCCGAAATCTGGGCGTTTGAATAAACTCTGCTATAGAGCGAAATACAAAATTTTTTCAAGAAAAATTTCCAGTTATATTTCTATTTTCAAAGCAGCTGCGGCTTTTATGTTTTCTTCGGTAATGAGTTTCAATTTCAGATACGCCACTGCTTTTTTGCATTCCCTGAGTATGGATTTATTTGCATTTCCAAATATCAGGAGGTCCTGATGTTTTATAAATACAATGATTTTGCCCTTGCATATTTTAATAGATTCTATATCCATGATTTCACTTTTATACAAACTAATTTGTCCGACAGGAATACCGTTTCTTTTAACTGTTACAACATAATAGACCGGATCGTCTGATATTTTGTATATTGTAATCTTATGAGTGTACATTTCTTCCTCCAGTTTTACCAGTTTTATACTGTCCCGAAATCTAGGCGAAAGGTCTCAATCGCTTCCGGGCCGAGATCCCTAATTTCCTCACTCAAAATTTCCAATTTTATATACACATAGAACCAATATGCTTACTCAGTCTATTCATAATATCAATACTTATAAGCTCTATATCTATGATTTCATTAATAGCTTTCTTGGCCATGGAAAAAATATGTTTAAAATCACGCCTGTTGCAGAAGACAATGTAATTTCTAATATTTTTATCTTTTTCTGCTTTAATAACAAAACACGTACGGTTTTCATCTGGCAACACGTCTGTTATATTAATGATTTCACTTTCCTCTATTTCTATAGTGCAGATAGACAGGCCTTTTCTATAAAAGAAAATAAAATACATGCCATTCTTTTTTTCTATACTGTATGAATACATTTTAAACCTCCAGGTCTTCCATAAATTCATCAAGATGTTCCTCCATGACTTTAGCAAGCTGTTCTATCTGAACAATTTCATTAATGGCCTGTTTGATTAATTTTAATATTTCATCATGGTTAATACTTAGCCCGATGTGTACAACTATGTCTTCAAAATATGTCTGTATATTAAGAGACCTTTTTTCCTGGTTCCAACTGATTCCCACAATATCAAAGACTCTGTCTTCCGGTATATCTATGGAGCCAATAGACATGCCTTTTCTGTAGAAAAAAATATAGTAGGTGCCGTCAGCTTTTTTTATTTGGTACTTATACATATTTAAACCTCCTATCGGATTGTCCTGTATGTGTACATCCAAACCTCCGGTCTAAATTAAAAGAGTCTTCGTGCATATTTTCTCAACCTCCCAGCCTCCACTCTTGGAGGGGCCCCAACCCCCTTACCCCCACGCTTGGGGGAACCTCGACCCCTAACCCCTGGCCAGGGGAACCCTCGCCCCCCAAACCCCCCTCCGGGGGGCTTAGATAATAACAACAGCGTCCGGGAATTCATTTTTAAACCGGATAATATATGGGTCCGCAATGGAGTGCTGTATATATATTTTTTCATAGCATTTTCCTAACCCGGCGATAACGTAATCCATGGGTACATAATTTTCGCGGTCTATTAGACACAACATTTCCATCATGTCTATATTGTTTCCATCAAGGTCGGTTACACCGTCTTGTTTAATCACGATCTGTCCTTTTACGCCCTCAGTTTCTCTGATTATTTTTAAAGCGTTCGACAGCAAAATGATTTTTCCTTCTTCATCAGCAAGTTCTTTTGCTTTTTCAATGCATATATCTATCAGACTTTTTGCAGATTGATCAAATTCAAGGAATCCTCTGAGATCTGCTTTGTTAATATTGAACAGCTCTACGCACATTGTAATCAGTTGGTCAATATCGGTGTTCTCAAAAAAGAACCGCTTTATAAGATCCCTGTCTGGATCTTTTTTTAACTTGCGGTTTAATATGGGCTCCAGTGCATTTTTTAGTTCGTCAGTCAAAATATCACCTCTCTCATCACACTACCCCCCTTGACAGGGGATGGACACACAATAAAAAAAAGCACCAGAGGCAATATTTTTGCCCCCAGTGCTTTTTTATGAGAAGAACGGATAACCTATAGCTGAGAGGGGAAGTGCAACCCTCTCCAATCAAAATAGAGGCTGCCGTTCCAGTGGCAAACGCCCCCGGCTTTCTCACCGGGAGCGGAACCATCTTAGTCTTTCAGAGCGAAATGCATGTGGCGAAGGATCTGGGCCTTCACAGCTTTCGGCAGGTAAACCTTATCGTGGAATTTTTCATCCTTGCCTTTGTAGGCTCCAGGTAAACCGATGAACAGGTTTGGGACGCCATCCATGGTGTTGTCGCCCCACTTAATGTCGATGTTCATACCGATGTTGGCATTTTTCTCGCCAAATTTGACGAACGCCCGGGCCAAAACGAAATCAACTTTCTTTTCTGCTCTCCAGGTGATTTCTGCAATCCCCAGAGATTCATTCGCGGCTTCGCTTGTCACCATGCTCAGATCTTCGTCTGTTTCATCCAGATACCAAAAAGAGTTCTTGTCAACTTCCAGTGCTTTCAGGGCCGGCTTTTCGCGTTTCGGTCTTTCGGTTCTTTCTCCTTCAACAGCGGGCTGAGATTCCATGCCCAATATTTCATCCAATTTTGCTGTATCAACTGACAAATCAATCATCTCCCTTTCAAATAAATAAAATAAACTCGCTTTTTTAGGGTTTTATTTTTTTTCCAAATTGTCGTTGAGCCGTCTTAACTCATCAACAATCTGACGACCGGTTTGAGCATTCTGCATGATTCCTCTGGCGGCACCAAGCATATCAGTGATGGCACCTATCGCATAATAACCAGCGATATCCATTTCTTCGGCCAGTTCCAGGTTGGCCAGCTTGCTCTTCACTTCAAAAGTTATGCCTTTCTTGTGAAGACGTTTCTTCTCATCGGCGATATATTTTTCA
The DNA here is from genome assembly GCA_012728995.1 of Fibrobacter sp. Lineage (GTDB taxonomy): Bacteria > Fibrobacterota > Chitinivibrionia > Chitinivibrionales > Chitinispirillaceae > JAAYEB01. The sequence goes on from JAAYEB010000374.1 coordinate 2,967, forward strand.
GGTTCCTCCGCCGATTGAATAGCGTTTAAGTACATTGCAACTTCACTATTCACATTCACTTTCTTACCGCTTGCATCTCTTACTACATACTTCAATCAATCTACCTCCTCAAAAATAAATTCACAAATTGAGGGTTTTTTTCAGACCACCAACTCCTTTCAATAAATTTGGGTTTTATTTTTTCTGCCATACAACAGAAAACTTGATTTCGCTTCTTCCGGGGTTTATTTTTTATTCCGTCATATACTTTAGAAATGACTGAATATCCAGTGTTTCATATTCAGGGTTTTCGTTTTTGGCCGAAGGCAGTTTCTCTATCAGCGGAATGTCATGAATCATAGCATCCCGAAGTTTTTCCAATGCCTCCATGTCTCCCTGAACAGTGAACTTGAGTCCGCTGATATCAACCTGAAACGTAAACCCGCCGTCATCTTTATCCTCGATTATAAGTTTGGTCGGCAGTTTCATTATTTCAGACTGCTCAATAAACTGTTTCTCGTCATCGCTGTATTCGTACTTGTTCAGACTAAGTATGTCATACTGCAAAAACTCACTGATATCAATCAGTGAGCCCTCAAACACATAAATCAAGACACAATCCTCCTTTTTAAAATTTCAGGGTTTTATTTTTTCAGACCGTCAACTCCTTTCACAAAATCAGGGTATTTTTTTTAGCACGAGCGGGGAAAAGGGGGCCGAAGGCGGGTGTATGGCCGGAGGCCCCTAAGTAGTCTAGAACGGCATGTTAAAGTCATCATTTTTAACCTGATTCTTATCGATCTCTTCATTGTAGGCTTTTATAAAATTCCTCTTATTTTTAATCCTTTGGTACGCTTTTAATGCAGCGATACCATATTCATCTCCTTTCTTTATATGCTGAAATATAGATTCAGCATCATCTTCATGTATAAACAATAATCTCTTTAATTCGTCTATTGGAGGTTTTAACCGGTCCACTCTTTTCAACAGACTCCAGTTTCTGAAGCAGCGTTTATCATTTTTATAGTAGTAAAGTAAATCCGCAAAATGATCAATATTATTTATTTCAAAATCCCAGTGCGGAAACCTGTTGTGATAATTTAATGATTTTGGTTTCGGGCCGTACTTCTTTTCCATCCAGTCAATTAGTCCCTTAAAAGATTGGTTATTGTGAAGATATTCCCAACCAATACTATAAGTTACGTTTGATATGCTGGTTTTTATATTGCCGTGCTTGTATTCTCTTGCAACTGCCAATGTCTGTCCATTATCGTAGAAGTATAAGTTCAGGTATGTTACGACCTTAGATAGCTGACATGTATATGAAGAAGGAACTGTTCTAGTACTTTTGTGTGATATTTTATACCTGTGTTCTGTTTCTTCAGACTCAAGCCACTCATCTTTACTTCTTTCTGGCATATTATACGAACATACCGGACACTTTGATCTCCATTCAGGTAAAATGGTCACCATTCCGCAGTTTTCGCAGCAATAGATCTCCATCGTTTCTTGAATAGGAAACAAATGATTGCTAAACTGTCCACCTATCATTATCAAACCTCCTTTAAGGAGGGCCGAGCTATATAAGCTCAGCACCTTCCTTTAACACTTCAACAGCATCCTCTACCATTTCTTTCAGCATATCGAACTTCATGCCAAACGCTTTTGCCACTTTTCTAAGCGGCCAGTTTTGATGCAGCAAGAATAGGGCATACCAAGCAGTATCCCCAATCAACTTACGAAGATGCTCTATTTCATCCTCGTCAAGTCTATCTATCTTCTCAGCATCAGGATCGGGTTCATATACTATGATCTGGGGAAAAACAAATTTCTCGTTAGTATCAATCTCAGATACATATCCATCCAGGCCAAGTTCAATTGCTTTCCTGGTATTCTCAACATCCTCAACCAGTGCGCGTTCAGAGATATATAATCTATCTCTTATATATCCAGCAAAGATAAACTTATCATATATATATTCCAGGATAAGCTCTTTTGCTTCAACAGGGTATACCTCCATTACCGTTTTCATATCTTCCACGAATGAAGAAATATATACGGTGTATACCATGTCTAAATAGTTCCGGGTAGGATCTTCGAAATACCGGTCTGTCCTACTAAGTACCACAGCTTCAAGATCTTCCTTGATGTCTGAGTACTTTTCAATATCTTCTATTGGGGTGTACTCGGTTATATCAGTAAATGCATCATATAACCTCTGCGGATGATTCCAACAATCATAAATAATTGTATTCACCGCTAATCTGCTTTTGTTGAAGAAAGATATCCACTCGTTTACAATGTCTACAATATTATTATACTCTGTTTGTTCCAGCGAATATATATTTCTGTCGGTATAATAATCTTTTAATTTTGCATCTGGCTTCCATGCATCTACAGGTTTGCCGTTTATAAAGGTGTGACTCCGAAGAGACTCGCCGATGACCACGGCATAATGACCAGCATTAAACAATACTTCGCCGGTTTGTGCCTCTGTTGGATAGTCTCCTGGAAGACCAGGACG
>JAAYEB010000375.1 GCA_012728995.1 Fibrobacter sp.
TGATTTATGGGGAGATTTTGCTAAAGTAAGTGGACGTAGAGTAATGCAGAAAAAGTGGGGTGAATATAAGGAAATGCTCAGTGGTAAAAGTTTATTATATTTTTATACTGATCGGGGAGGATTACATAATATAGATATTAATTTATCGTGGCCAGGATCGATAACAAGAAATATTAGCAGTAATACTTCAGAGAGCCCTGTGAATAGCTATATAGCGGAAAATATAACATTTAACATGAAATTTGATAATATTGTACTTGAGCCTGTTACGAATGAAATAGTATCAGGTACTCTGGCAGAAGTATATAATCCTTCGGTTGTTGTATTGAATGAAACTGCATCATTTAAAATTGAAGTGAGTGGAGTTGAATCGGAGATGGTGAGCTGGAGATCGGAAAACGAAAAGGTTAAATTTTTGAATGGAAGTATTGAATCCGATATTGGAATTGGTAAAACGGTTAAAGTAAAAGGGAATTCACTTGGAGGAGACAAATTAATTGTTGATATTGAAGGATATGACGGGAGGAGCCCGGAGATATCATTTGATGTTTTAAACTGGAAAAATATCAATGTGTATACATGTATCGTGAAAAATGAATTAAACAAAGACTCTGCTTTTACAGATAGTGGTATTGAAGAGGCAATTGATAAGGGAAACGAGATATTTAAACAGATTGGTGTAAAGATGATACGGGTGCCATACGTGAATGCTTTAGCAAATAAGGAAAAATATCGTATATTGACTGATGTAGGAACAATGGTAGAATTAATTAATATAAAGAGAAATACTATTGATGGTGTCGAAATATACTTTGTAGCAGGACAAACTTTTGATGACAATATGATTGCAGAAGCGTACTATGACAAGGGAATAGTTATAACCAAATATGGATCGTTGAAAGATGTTAAGGAGGGGGACACATTAATACGTTTTTCCCCATATATTTTAGCCCATGAAGTATTACAATGCATGAGAACAGATGCTTCTACTGACGAATGTGTTGCTGACATATATGATTATTATTGGGTTGGCAATAAAAAGGAATCAATTCCAGATAACACGGATATAGCAGAATCGCATATTCCTTTAGACTGGGGAACTGGCTATTATAGAGCAAAAACAAAATTATCTGATGTTGTTAAAAGGCTTCTTATGTACGGGTATAATATAGAAAATCGTTTTGATATTCCGCGGGGAGATGTATTGGGTTTTGACAAGTATAATGTTGCAAAACATGTAAAGTGTGGCGGAATCGTAGAATTAAAAGACAGGAGCTTCAGAAATGATTATTAAATTATTGTATGTATTAGTGATTATAATAATGTCAAACAGTGTTGTATTATCCAATAAAAAAGACGCGACTGATCAAGATACAATAATACAAAATGAATGTACTGTAAAAGAAATTAAACCAGTTTTAAAAGATAAGGCATCGATTTTTATAAAATCCTTTAATCAATTATTGGGAATTATGAATCATAATTTTTGTAAAATCGATTCAATAACTCTGAGAAGCTATTTAATACAGATCGATACAATGTATAAAAGAGATAGTTCTTATTCAGATGATGATAGAAGAATGTTTAGAAAAGCCTCATCTTTTTTAACTAGATCTATTACTTGGGATGAAGAAATAGAAAAGATAATATTAAAAGATATGGATTTTCTAAAAAAAAACAGTAAAACAATATACTATAGAAGACTATGGTTATTTGTAGAAAGATCACCGAATTGGTACCAATATATGCTTGAAACATATAACAGTATTGATACATTTAATCTTTTAGAAAGGAGAATGATATATCGCACTTTGATAGAACGGTTTAAGGATACCAGTGACACATCGGTACAGAACAAGGTAGAATCCATATTGTATGCTGTTATGAAAAAAGATAAGAGCCAGTCAACATTGATGATGGTAGATGAATATCTTTCATCAAAATCGGATTCCTATAAAAATAGCAGACAGCGTTTGCAATTGTTTAAAGACAGGGATAAGAAACTTGAGCCTATAAAAGACAGGAATTACCTTGTGGGATATTTTAATTATTCATTGAATATCCAAAAATACTTGAATAAGAAATGGAAGTTAACTGATTATGTGCCACCGTTTACTATAGAATGATATTACAAGTAAAGATATATAATTTTTGAATTAAACCACCGGGACTATACACACCTTTCCACACGCCCACAAGAGGGATTTACAGAGCCGCAACACGCTACCGCGTGGGTCGTGTGCGCTCGGCGATCCATAAAATCTTATATAAAAAATCATATAATGCGCTATGCGCCCCTGATGAAAAATGTCTTAATCAATTAATAGTCAACCAAAAAATAATGTAACTTAGTTCAAGTTATAAAAATATAATATCCACCATATCTGCGCTTGTACGTATGCCGGATGGTACGTCTGATCCATTTTATCCTTCTTCGATACCGCCGCATTCAGATTCGGTTAAAATAGATCTGTTATTAACAGCAATGCTTGATCTTTCACTTGCTCACAACAGCCCTATACCAAAGGGGAATGAAGTATCCCAGGGAATTTTTAATAATTATATGCAGTTTATGGATAATGTCGCAGGGAATTGGGAGAGTTTAAAAACGGTAGGACGTGGTATAAATCGGTTAAAGAGTATTCATAATCTGGTACTTGCACAGAATAAGGGAGAGATAAAAGATCCGGTTAGTGTGATTAACCGTGGGACAAGTTTTGAGAGAATTACGCACCAGCATGAGCAGAAGAGGAATAATTATGCTTTTTATGATGGATATGCGCGGATTAACTGGGAAGTTACGAAACCGGATTACGGCGTTTCGCAAAAATCTGGATTAGGTATAATGTTTAGAATTTCAGAAAATGTGTCTCTTTTTGGTGCGGAGATTGAAGATGGCTTGGTGGCTTTTGATACGCTGTCCTTTTTAAATGGTGAAGACAAACAGCGGATCATTTACAGAGCCGATGACACTTTGGTAAATAAATTTATTGATATTTACAAAGGCTTATGGTTAAAGGGTATAGAAAAGGAAGATGGTAAAAAGGAATTTTATGCAGGAATAGAACCAGTACGTCTTCCTGTGTGCCCGTTATCACTCAAACTGACCGACAATTCTCACCGAAAATGACCGGTTATTATCAACCAAAATGACCGATGATTCTCATTTAAAATGACCGACATTTCTCACTCAAACTGACCGTTTAATAGATCCGTTACCAGAAGGCGCTCACCATAACCGATATTCTGCTTTTTTCAAAAGAAGGAAGGAAGCAGAATGTGTAGAAAAAGGACGCCTATGCGCAAGATTCGTGAAATTCTTACCCATCGTTATACTCATGGGCTAAGCCTCGAAAAGACTGCTTTAGCAGTCCGGAAATCAAAGGGCTGTGTTTACAGTACCTGTGCACATTTCAAGGCTTCTGGTTTGCCTTGGCCGTTACCACCGGATATTACAGATGAACAGCTTGAAAGATCTGTATTTCCGGAAAAAACACCTGCATTGCAAGGAAACTCTAAAGTGCCATTACCAGATCTGACATATATTGAACAGGAGTTGGCAAAAAAGCATGTAACGGTTCAGATCCTGTATCGCGAGTACAAAGAACAGTATCCTGACTGCATGAGCCAGGCTTCTTTTTATCGCTACATCAAAACAAAAAGAAGCCCAAAGCTCAGTATGCACATGGTGTATAAAGGTGGAGACATACTGTATTCAGACTATTCTGGAGATGGATTGTTTTATGTTGATCGTGAAACTGGTGAGCTCCATGATGTAGAGTTATTTGTTACAGCACTTGCAGCAAGCAGCTATACTTATGCAGAAGCATCCCATTCTCAAAGTGACAGTTCTTTCTCGATGTCCCATGTACATGCTTATGAATTTTATGGCGGTGTAACAGCCTGTATTGTACCTGATAATCTCAAAAGTGCAGTGACAAGAGCAAATCGTTACGAACCTGATATAAATCTTGTTTTTGCCAAGTTTGCCGAGCATTATGGTACAGTGATACTGCCGACTCGTTTGGCTGCACCTCGCGACAAAGGATGTGTTGAAAGTGCTGTTCTTGTAGCACAACGCTGGATTATTGCGGCTCTACGCAACCAGACATTTTTCTCTTTATCGGAGATAAATCATGCTATAGCCGAAGAATTGGATTTCTTAAATAACAGACCTATGCGTGATTATGGTGGTCAGAGTAGAAAACAGCGATTTCTGGAATTGGACAAACCTTATCTAAAGCCTCTTCCGATAAATCCATTCCGGATATCAGAAGTCAAAAACTATGTAGCTGTAGGTTTGAATTACCATATACAATTCAAAAAGCATTTCTACAGTGTACCATTTGCATTAGCCAAAAAGCGGGTTGATGTACACCTCAATGGGGCAACTATCGAGATATATCATAACGGGCAACATTGTTGCAGACATCAGTTTTCTACGCGCCAGGGAGGTTACACTACAAATACCGAGCACATGCCTCCCAGTCATGCTTTTGTTCGTGGCATGCGACCAGAGTGGTTTATTTCTAAAGCAAATGAAGTCGGCACTTCCACTGCTGCTATGGCTGAAGCGATAATGAAAAAATGTGCACACCCTCAGCAGGGTTTCAGAGCAGTGCAGGGGTTGTTACGACTTGCAAAAATCTATCCACGTGAGCGAATGGAAGCTGCTTGTTCAAGAGCGCTTAATCTTAAGGCGCACAGGTATGCCGATGTGAAGTCTATCCTGGAGCGTAGTTTGGATATACGGCAGATTATTCCTTATCCCCAAATTAAACCAGATAGCCATGACAATATTCGTGGTTCCAATTATTATTCAGTTTCCTGAAAGGATTTTTATTATGCACTTGCAAACTGTTGTTGATCAACTTCGTTCTATGCGACTTACTACAATGGCGGAATCTCTTTTAACACGGTTAAAAAATAATGAAACAGATGCACTGGAACCATCTGAGTTCGTTGCATTACTTGTTGAGGATGAATACTATGCTCGCCAGAGAAGAAAACTGAAGAGAATGATCGGACGAGCTAATTTTAAACCTGATCAGGCAACCATTGAGAATATTCTATATGAACAGAATCGTGGATTTACTAAGAAGGACATTATGTTATTTACCTCTGCTGACTGGGTGGAGAGTAACCGTAATATCATATTAACAGGGCCAACCGGAAGCGGTAAAAGTTATGTTGCTGAAGCAATAGGGTATCGTGCCTGCACAATGGGTTATCCGGTATGGAAAATAAGATACGCCTTGCTCTTTGAGGAAATCCACACAGCAAAAGGTACAGGACAATATCTTAAATTTCTTGCTAAACTCTCAAAGATTCGGGTCATTATTATTGATGACTTCTTAATGAATGCAACTGATATTAAGGAGGCTGAAATGCTTATGGATATTATCGAACAGAAAGATCAGACTGGTTCGGTTGTTGTAACTACCCAATACCCGGTTCAATCATGGCATAAACGCATGCCTGACCCGACCATTGCTGATGCTATTTGTGATAGAATTATACAGAAATCAGTACAGCTTAATCTGAAAGGGGATTCCATGAGAAAAAAACAGCAAAATTCTCAATCAAAATGACCGGTGTATCAGCATTAATTATCTTTAAACTATTATTAGCTTTCTGTAAATCAGATCAAACGGTCAGATAAACTGAGAATTATCGGTCAGATAAGTGATAATAGGCA
>JAAYEB010000376.1 GCA_012728995.1 Fibrobacter sp.
GCGGATGATGCAGTGGAACTGGATACAACCGGTATGACTCTTGAACAGCAGATCGATTTAATTGTAAATGCAGCAAAAAAATTATAAAAATTGATATTAAAAAATTAACAGAATTTTAAACCTTAACCCCAATTTAATAGGAGTAACCAAATCTATGTCAGATTCACTGGTGGATGAGAAATCGACTCCCAAAGGCTATGATGCGGCAGGTAATGAAGTTGACCTGTCTGATTTTGAAGAAAGTTTTTACAAACCGGGACAAATCCAGGATATTCTCAAGGACTACGACAAATCGTTGGAAGGCATTGAAGAAGGTCAGGTTGTCAGTGGAAAAATACTGAGGATTACTGAAAAAGAAGTAATCGTAGATGTAAATTTTAAGTCAGAAGGTATTATTCCTATATCTGAATTTAAAAATGTACATGAATTCAATGTCGGTGATGAGATTGATGTATTCCTGGAACAGGTAGAAGATAGCGAGGGACAGATAATTCTCTCCAAATCCAGGGCTGATTTTCTCAAAGTCTGGGATCGAATTTACAAAGCTTATGAAGATCAGGAAACCGTTGAAGGTCGTTTGATGAGGAGAATTAAAGGTGGTGTCGTTGTTGACCTGTTCAGTGTGGATGCTTTCTTGCCAGGATCCCAGATCGATCTTCGCCAAATTCCTGATATGGACGCTATTATCGGTCAGACTTTTAAATTTCGTGTAATTAAAGTAAATAAAGCCCGCAGAAACATCGTTGTATCAAGACGTGTAATTCTCGAAGAAGACCGTTCCGCTATGAGAGAAAAAATCCTTGCTGAACTGGAAAAAGAACAGGTTAGAGAAGGTACTGTCAAAAATATCACAGATTTCGGTGCCTTTATCGATCTGGGCGGTGTTGATGGGTTGTTACACATTACAGATATGTCGTGGGGAAGAGTAAATCACCCCTCAGAAATCGTTGCTATTGGTGATAAGCTGAATGTGAAAGTTCTGGACTTTAATGAAAATAAAGAGCGTATATCTCTTGGACTGAAGCAGCTTTCAGAACACCCCTGGAAAGGTATCGAAGAAAAATATCCTGAGGGATCACGTGTACGTGGAAAAATCGTTTCCATTACCGATTACGGTGCTTTCATGGAGCTCGAAAAGGGTATTGAGGGACTTATCCACATTTCCGAGATGTCATGGACTCAACATATCAAACATCCATCAAAAATTGTCGGTATAGGTGATATTGTTGAAGCTGTTGTGTTGAAAATTGATAAAGAGAATCAGAAAATTTCTCTTGGTTTCAAACAGCTTGAACCTGATCCATGGGAAAATGTGCCTTCAGAATTTCCTGTTGGTGCGACTATTAAAGGAAAAGTACGAAATATTGCTGCTTTTGGAGCATTCCTCGAATTAAAAGAGGGTGTTGATGGTCTGATCCATATCTCCGATATGTCGTGGACAAAGAAAATAAATCATCCGGGTGAAATACTCAAAAAAGGTGATATCGTTGAAGTAAAGGTACTTGATATAGATCAGGAAAAAAGACGTATTTCTCTGGGTATAAAGCAGATGACTGATGATCCGTGGCTTGATCTTGCTAAAGATTTCTCTGTTGGTACAGAAAAAGAAGAGTGTGTTGTAGCTCGAATTCTAGACCGTGGTTTGATCGTCAATCTTAGTGATGATGTTGAAGGATTCATTCCTCTGAATCAGCTTGGTCAGGACGTAAACCATCCTTCAAAAATCTTTGTTGTTGGAGACAAAACTCCTGCAAAAGTGATTGAATTTGATCTCGAAGGACGGAAAATAGTTTTGAGTATTTCAGAGTATTTTAATGATAAAGATGATAATATCTGGAATGAGTATCTCGAAAAATTTCCTGTAAAAGAGACTGAAACAAAATCACAAAAAAGCAAAGTGAAAAAAGCTGAAGAAGAAACATCGGAAGAAGAATCTTCTGATAAAACACCTTCTGAAGAAGCATCTTCGGGTTCTGAAGAGCAGAATGAGGAAAATGTTAAGACTGAAGATTCTGAAAATAAAACAGATTCAGAATAAAGCTTACATTTCCAAATTTATAAAAAAACGGTGCCCTTAATTCAGGGTACCGTTTTTTTATTTATAACCAAAAAAATCCGCATTATAATTAATCACATGTTTTAACAGAAAAACGTTATATCGTTTGTCTGAACTAATTTCATGAAAGGTGTGGGAAGTACAATATTCCCTTTTCTCCTGAAGTCCTGCCACAAGAGGATGAAGCCAAAACAGGTGGTTTATACAGATCTGTTTTATGAAACAGTTCAGAATATAATTTTGTCTGATGCAATAGCAATAAGACCGCACAGCATCTCAATTTTGTACAGTTTAGTTATATCTGTATAGTTAGTATGCCAGTTTTTGGGTCTTATAAGGAAAACGGTTCTGTAGATATGAATCGGAAGAATGACAATGATACAGATCAGAAGATACACAGTTTCAAAAAAGTGGTAGTAAACAGGTAAAAAAAGGAAAAACAGATAGAAAAGACTGCAACAATAGATAAGTGTTTTAAGAAATTTTTCTGGAAGTGATGCTGATGTTTTATAGCCTGCTATCCTGTCACCTTCATGGTCCTGAAGGTCTTTTACAATTTCCCGTGAAAAGTTTAATAGAAATGCAAGAATTGCAGGAATGAGCAGATTTGAAAACTGTGGTGCGCCAATAGCACCATAAATAATTGAATATGCAACCAGTAGTGCCACTAAAAGGTTTCCTGTAAGGGGCGTTCCTTTGAGATAAAAAGTGTAAACTGTCAACAGTATCAGCGGTATGACTGTAGCAATTCCATGAATACCGGATACAAAAAAAGAGCACACCAGAGCACTGGCAGCAAGCAGGATCGCGAATATCTGGGCAGAAACCGGATTCATTAAACCGGCTGGTAATGGACGTGTGGGGTGGCTGATACGGTCCGTTTCGATATCGCGGATATCATTTGTTATATTTCCATAAGCAGTAGAAAAAACTGCTGATATCATCAGCATAAAAAGATTTGGAAGTGAAAGCGGTGATTCTGCAATCCAGAAACCCAGAAAAACAGCTATTGATGACATAATAGCATTAGGTAATCGAATTATGTTGATATATGGACCAGGTTTCATCAGGTGTACTCCAGGGTATATGGGAAAATTTAATTATTGATACTGATCACTTGTAAGATTCCGATCTCTGTTTTACTGAAGAATCTGCTGATAAAAAATAATTTCCATATTTTGGGAGGAATGCTGAGATTTTTGCATTCTGGTGTACAGATGTGTGTTGAGATTTGAAGTTTTTGTACATTTTTAATGTTTTAATCCAGAAAGAGCAATTTCAATTCAGGCCTGATTTATAAAAAAAAATACTAAAAGTTATATCAAAAGCTGTCTTTTTACTTATATTGTTAATTTTTAACATTTATACTTTGAAAAAATTATGATAGAAAACAAAAATACCTTTTGGGTATCAAATAAAATATATGAGTGTGTATTTTGGCATATCAGATTTTTGCTTTTCAGTTAAAATTGATGGTTTTTTTAATACTACCTTAATGTATGATGTTTAATTTAAAATGATTGCGAGAGCGGCATCTGACGCAGAAACTGGTTACCAATGGTATTACCTGACCAAAAAGTTGTTATGTCGATGTCTACAAAAAAATGCTTGCTAAAAAAGAGATTTCGAGTCAGATGAAATATAATTTAACATACCTGTCTAAAATAAATCAGTGGACAGGCAAAAAATAGCAGGAAACAGATAATGAAAAGAAAATGGATGCTGCTTACAATAGTTACAATAATTGGTTTCTTTCTGGACTGGTTTACTAAATACCTTGCTGATACATCACTTGGATATGGATCTCCCGTAAGAGTTGTGGGGCAATATGTTCAATTAATGTTAATATATAATAAAGGTGCTCTGTTTGGTTTCAATCCGGCAGAGTTTATTCCGTTTCTGCCATTAAATCAGTTTTTTCTGGTATTTTCATTTGTTGCCATAGGAATTCTTCTATATTATTACCGGAGTATACCACGAAGTGAGGTGCTTATGCACTGGGGGCTGGCAATGATTTTGCCGGGTGCTTTTGGAAATCTTCTTGACCGCATTATTCATCCATCAAAAGGTGTTGTGGATTTTATCCGTATCGGAATTTCTGATACGATATACTGGCCGGTTTTCAATCTTGCCGATGTTTATGTCACAGTGGGTGTTGCGGTTTTAATTTATTGTTTTATTGGTGAGGAGAAGAGAAAGAAAACAGAAAAATCTGCAAAAATGATAGTTAAAGAGAAAGTAGCATCAGTAAAGTAATATGAATAATGACAAGAAAGTAATAATTGTTGGAAAACAGCATGCAGGGGAGCGGCTTGATGTGTTTGTGGCACATGAAGCTGATGGTGTTTCCCGCTCACAGATACAGAAGCTGATTGAGCAGAGTATGGTCTTTTTAAACGGTAAACCTGCGTTAAAAAGACAACTTGTAAGTGAAAATGACAGGATTGAAGTTGCGGGGTTAAATGCTATAGATCCTGTAACACCAGTTGTACCTCAAAATATACCACTTGACATAATATATGAAGATGAGTTTTATGTTGCTGTAAATAAGCCTTCAGGTCTTGTTGTTCACCCTGGCAACGGAGTTAAGGATGGAACTCTGGTTAATGCATTGGTTTACCAGATAAAAAATTTATCTGACGGATCGGAATCAGATCGCCCTGGAGTTGTTCATCGTCTGGATAAAGAGACATCGGGGGTCCTGATTGCAGCAAAGACAAACCGGGCACATTCTGCGCTTTCCTCATATTTTGCAGCCCGTAAAATAGAAAAGTATTATGTTGGATTATGTATAGGTATGGTTGGAAAAGAGCATTCAATGATTGATATACCTTTGCATAGAAGCAGTAGGGATCCGATAAAACGGGCACCATGCCTCAATGGAAAGCCGGCTCAGACAGAATATTGGCTTCTTGAGTATAGTGATGGTATCAGTGCATTGAAATTCAAGCTTCATACAGGCAGAACGCATCAGATACGGGTTCACTGCAGTGCAATGGGATTTCCGATTCTTGCTGATTCGCTTTATGGTGGTAACAGAGAGAGGCTTCTGAGGATAAATCCTGCTGAACGGCCATTTGCATATTCAATTTTTAAATGTTTTAAACGTCATGCTCTTCATGCCCGTTCTCTTTCCTTTACTCATCCTTTTACAGGGGAAAAGGTCGAGATTTTGGCACCATTACCGCCAGATTTTTGTAGAGCAATGGATAAATTCGGAAACAGAAATCTGTTTGACTAAAATAGCTGCCTGGATTGATGATTAAATTACACTTGTTCAGAATAAATCAAAACAGAGTATCAAAAGCTTATCTGAAGGGTAAAATGTAGAAAGATTGAGCCATAACGGTATTCTATTGATAAAAATTTGTTTCTTAAAGCGTTTCAAAAGGAATTTTTATATCAAGGTTGATCTACAGGATGTATAATTGAGTAAGTGAGTCTGGTCGTTAAGGACATTTATTTTGGATAAAGTTTATCTTTAAATAAAAAGCGGACTTGCTATGTTTTTCAACTTTATAGTAATATATTATATTATGAGTTTAGGTTTTTATCCTGAAATGTTGGATTAATCGTTCAAATACAGAGAGGTATTCATGAACGGGTTACGCGGATTCACGAATTGTCGGTTTGGAATATGGAAGCTGTTTCTGTTTTTTACTGTAATTATGATGCCATACAGTATCAATGCTGTTACGAAAACAATAAATGGTGATGGTACTGGTGATTATCAATCATTAAATGCTGTTTTTTCAGATCTCGAAAGTGTCAGTTTTGATACGCTTCTTTTCACCGGAACCAAAAAGCAAACCTATACAGTCACACAGTATGCAGACAAGTCATTAATGGACACGCTTGTTTTCAAAGGTGAGGCTACAAATCCGGATTCTTTTCCTGTGATTGTTCAGAACCAGACAGACAGATGGTACAATCTGTTTAGTGACTTGAGTGTACGTTTTGAAAATTTAACAATTACGGGAAATTACGGCTTCAGAAAGAATAATACAAATCCAGGATCGTTCATTTTTAAAAACTGTGTAATAACAGGGTTTATAAGTGATGGATTTTTTGATTTGCCTGGAAGTAACAATCCTGAAGTGGTATTTGAAAATTGCCTTTTTGTAAATAATGAATGTGATTTTTTAATTCAGTTTGATATATACAGTTCAGGTGTCCCTTCAGTGCAAATAAACAACTGTACTTTCGATAACAATAATGCTGTTTTTGATATTAAAAACCTGAACAGCACAAATTATATATCAATAACAAACTGTATTTTCAGTGACAATGGCGCAATACCCCAGTTATTAAAAGGAAAAATTGATTATTCGCTGGTTATAGATAATACAACAGGGTATGGGGAACATTGTGTTATTGATACAAACCCTTTTTACACAAGCGAAATCCGCGAAAAGCCTTCAGACTGGATTCCGCAGGCACTTTCTCTTGCCAAAGAGATTGGAAATCCGCAAACTGCTCCGGAATTTGATATAGCAGGAAATCCCAGAACAGAAATCATTGATGCAGGATGCTGGAACGGGGAACCTGGCGGCCCGCCGGAAATAATAAAACAGCCTGAAAGTGATACTTCAGGTGCAGGTGAAGATGTTGTATTTACCGTTGAGGTGACTGGTCTGAAACCGTTCAAGTTTTCATGGTTTAAAAAAGGCACTGACGATCCGTTAGATACGTCTACTTTAGCTGCTGCAATCAATTCATTGGAAATTGAAAATATCACTTTTGAAAATGAAGGTGAATACTATTGTGTAATCGAAAATGATTCAGGAGAAATTATTACCGATACTGTTAATCTGACAGTTGTTGCCAGACCGGTTATTGATTCCATAATACCATTGGAACTCACTGTTGTTGAGGGGGATAATGCAGTTTTTACTGTTTTTGCATCAGGCGGACTTCTTGAGTACCAGTGGTATGAAGATGGAGAAGAAATTGAAGATGAAAACGGTCCGGTTTTAAGCTTCGAAACTGATGTTGAAAATGACGGAAAAGTATATAAGTGTGAAGTGTCAAATGACAGCGGCAGTGTGCAGAGTGATGAGGCTGTTTTGCATGTAGTTGCCCAAGCACCAGTTTTTACTGTTCACCCAAAAGATACAACTGTTTTTGAGGGAGCAGAGGTAACCTTCAGTGTTGACGCGACAGGAAAGGATCCTGTTACATTCAAATGGTTCAGGACCGATTCTGAAACTGAAATAGATGAAGGCAAGATTTACACCATCGAAGGCGCGGCAATGGCCGACAGTGGAGTCGGGTTCTACTGTGAAGCTTCAAATTCTGAAGGCTCCGTTGTAAGTGATATTGCCTTTTTGACAGTAAATACTGCTTTGAATCCTGTGATTGATTCCCATCCTTTGGATGTCGAAGTCAGGGAGGGATACAGTGCCAGGTTCAGCATAAGTGCAACAGGATCGGATCTGGAGTTCGCCTGGTATAAAGAGGGGTCTGATGAGGTACTGGGAATCGATTCAGTTCTGGAACTTTTGTCTGTTGAACTTTCTGATTCCGGTATGTATTACTGTGTAGTAAGTAATTCTGCAGGAGAAGAACAGTCCGAAAAGGCAAAACTTATTGTGTTAAACGAAGGTTCGCCGTTTAATCCCGTTAAACTCAGTGGAGAGTTTGTTGACAGGAAAACTGTTTTACTTACAATAGAAGACTTTTCTGATATTAACACTGAAGAGGGGGAGGCACTGTATGCCGATACTATAGGAATATGGTATGATATTAATAAATTCCCCTCTGAACCGGATACTAACAGTCCGAATCTTATTAAAATTTCCATAGAAGATCTCAAAAACAATGGTTCAACTGATACTTACGTTCTTAATGAAGGCACAGAAGAGTGTTTCACCTATTTCTTTGTTGCATCAGTATTCTGGCATAATCCGGATACTGTAACTCCCTTCTATACTCCTAATGGTAAATCAATCTATATGTGTTCTTCCAATCCAATCGAGAATAATCTTGATTTTGATGGTGATTATAATACAGGTGATGACTCGATGGTTGTTACAATATCAAATCTTGAGAGTATCGAAAAAGATTCTATCTCTTACCTGGAGTTATGGTGTGAAAGCAATGATAATGAGTATTTCAGAAAAAAAATATTAAATGACAGTTTACCGGATGGAAATGAGATAGAACTGGTATTTAAAGACAGCCCGATGTTTTCCGAAGACGAGAAGAGGATTAAGTGGAAACTGGCAATAACCGGAGTGCTTGGGAATGTCAGTGATACTGTTAAAAAGGAGTTCACTGTTGGAATTCCGCGCCCACAGAATCTTCTTGTACTTGAAATAGACGAAGTAAAGAGTAGTTATGTAAAATTATCGTGGCAGCTTGAACCTGATGTCATTTACGACAGCATTAAAGTGTGGTACGGCACGGAACAGATACCGCTTGCTTATAATCCGTCTGAATCTGAATTTGAACATATGACAATTATCGGTATGGAAGAAGGGTTAACTATTGAGGGGTTAAATGAGAATACCATCTATTATTTTGGTGTGCAAATAAGAAGAAATGGATTCTGGTCCTATGTAACAGAAAGTTCGCGTGGCTCTGCTACAACCGAAAAAAATGTTGATCCCGAAAAACTGGCAAACTCAATCCAACTGTCACAAATAGAATTCGACAAAACAAAAAACAGGATCATGGTTTCCTGGAGTATCGACACTATTGGTATAAGTCAATATGATCTGCAGACCGGTATTAACTGGAATATTGGTGGTTATCCCAAAACAGCACCGCATTCATCGGATCCGATTGTTCCTTTTGATAAAACAAGAAATACCTACGAGTATGAAATTGATCCGGGAGCGGCAATGCTTTTTGATACATTGTATCATGTTTCCCTGTGGTTAAGAGTGAAAGACAGGCAGTGGTCTGAACAATCAGATGAAGCTCGTGATACAGTGAGAATCTCACCTCTGGAGTGGCAGGATGTTACCTATTTTGAAAATTCTGATACAATCAACACTTTTAACCGTAAGGTTTACATGTGGATGGATCCGATCTGGACCGCGCTTGATGAATTTGAGAATGTACTGGAAATATTTGAACCGGATGAAAAAACTGATGGTTTTATACCTGTTAGCACCGGTGTAGAGTTCAGAAATAAAATGAGATCCCCAAAATTCCATTTTGGTATAAAATGCGACTCACTACCGTCAGGTTACAATATATCTGATGTTAATATCTATCAGTATGATACCGATTCTGATAAATGGCTTGTACTTGAAAAAACCGGTGTAGACCCGATTAAAAATATCATTTCGATATATATGCGACCCGACGAATTCCCGTTACCGTTTATCTTAATGGTGGACACAAGTAAACCAGAAATAAGTATTGAAAATGATACAGTTACTGCCCTGAATCCAATGGAGTCTGTAGAAACGGAACTGAATGTCAAGGACAATATTTCTAACGTAAAGGTAGAGTTCTGGTGTGGTCTGGGATCTGAAAAACTCTCACTGCAAAGCACTGTGTGGGGAAAAGAGTATAAAGAAACATTTAAATTCAGTTTCCCGGATGAAAAAGTTACTGCCGACAACGGAGTAAGAGCTTTACTGGTAATTACCGATGGGATTCATACAGATACTGTAAACATTTCGCGAAAAGTTTACAGGGATGCTTCATCTGATGCAATATCAACTGTAGGTGGGAAATGGGTTCCGTTGGTTACAACAACAGACCTTTATGAACCGGCCATCGACAGTGTCCTGAAAGATTTACACGAGGATGGCAGCTTTAAATATGATAATACGATGTTCAGGATTTTCAGATTCAGTTCAACGGAGAATAATTTTCTTGAAGGTAATACATGGATTGAATATTCCGATGATCCCGGTCTAAAACCTTTGTTTGATCTTGTGCCTGGACGGGTTTTATGGATAAAGACACGCGATGATGCTACGCTAAGGCTGGGTGCCGGAGAAACTGTTACCCTGAAAAAGCCACATAAAATTGAGATTAAAGCAAAAGACTGGACCGACATCTCTTTGCCTTTCCGGTTTAATGTATGTATGGGAGATATACTCGAACATTCTGATATTAGTGATGAAGAGTGGAATTCAATATGGGTATACTCATGGCAGGAAAACGAAAATGCTGCGAATTTATATTCTACGCCTCATTATATGCCTATGATACCGGATATGGATAACCCTGATATTGAGCTCAATTACAGCAATGATTTCGAGCTTTCATATAATGTTCGTCAAACATATACAGTTTTTAACGATCTGGATCGCAATGTTACTCTAAGGATACCTTCAGTACCTGCAATAATGTCAAGTTATAGTGAATCTTTGGGAAAAAAGAAAGTATTAAGCGGATGGAGTGTAAAAATTAAAGCCAGAACGCATGATGAAATACTTAATCCGGTGATTTGTGCTTATACTCCGGGTAAAGGCAGGACATATTTAAAACAAGGGCCAGGTTTTGGTAAGGTACGACTTTTTGTGCAAAATCCGGAAAATAATTCACTCTGGGGACATGTAATCAATCATGAATTAACAGATGGTGGTAATGTTGTTCCTCTTGTAATTGAAAACAGTTCACAATCAACCCAAAAATTAAATCTGGAAATTGAAAATGGAAAATCTGTTCCTGAGAATATGAAAATAGTATTTGTAAACCCTGAAAACCGAAAAATACAATATCTGACAGAAATGGAGATAGGTATTGAAGCTGGTGCAAGGAAAAACGGCTGGCTGCTTGCAGGAGATTCAATTTTCATTGCCAATTGGTACAAGCAGATCATTACTACAGAATTTTCGCTCGAAAAACTCTTTCCAAATCCTTGCAGGGGAAGGCTTATGGTAAGATTTACGATACCATATACTGACATAAGAGAAATAAAAATGATGATATTTGACCAGTTAGGCCGAAGGGTATGGTCAAAAGATATAAATAGAAGATTGCACCCTGGATTAAATGTTGTGCATTATGAGATTCCCGCAAGCGAATCTTTTGCTGCTGGCACCTACATATTTAATATCAAGGCTATTGATCACAAAGGAAGAGTTGTTGGATCAAAGAGAAGCAGGCTCATGTATCTGCCATAGCTGTGAATTATGAATTATGAATTATGAATTATGAATTATGAATTGTGAATTATGAATTGTGAATTATGAATTGTGAATTGTTTGCCGGGCGCACACGTCCCCCCCCGCGATAGCTAATAAAAATTCGAAATAAGAAAACTGAAATCCGAAACAGAACTAAAACATCGAATAAATTGAAGTGTGGGGTGTGTGGTAACCTGTGAATGGCTCCGTTTTAAAGAAAATCGGAAAATCAATCGAACACAATTAAATAATTCTAAAAAGTATTAGTTCTGTTCATCTGCATACTGTAAGGCAAGAAGTTTGCCAGAGAGAAAAAACTCCGGCAAACGAGTAACATCGTGATACCGGAGGAAAGTCCACCATTTTTCTGTTTATTTCTTTTTTACAAAAGGAATCACCTGCACGGCGTTGTGTTTACCTGATTTCACAAGATAGACATTACCTGTAACCAGCTTGTTAAGTGAAGATTTATCTGAGAGGTTTTTTACCGTAGTTATCACTCTTCCGTCCAGAGAGTAGATCGTTGCACCATGATCCATGAAAGAAGCATCATGTTTCTTGATTGAGATCATTTTATTAGTATTTACAGTGATTCGTGGTACATACTCTTCATCAGCTAATTCGAGAAATTTCTCTGCATATCTGCATCCGAATTCTTTGGTACCTTTTGTGCTGAAGTGATAAATATCCTGGGTACCATCAATTCTTCTGGCTCTGACTTCAAGGCCATCTGCTGATGCAACAGCACAATTGGGTATTAAATCTGGGAGCTTATTGACGATTGGATTGTGAGCTCCTTGTGTATCGTACCGTAATTCTCCCGCGATAAATGGAATGCTGTCCCATAATCCTAAATCACTCTTTAAATTGTCAATAATGCCTTTGACTTTTCCGGGCCATGATTGGTCACCTATATCAGATTCGCCCTGATGAAAAAGGATTCCTTTAATAACGCCGGATTCTTGAGCAATTCTGCAGCGGTCTACCATCCATCCGTAGGCATTATTCTCAAGAGAGGTGTGTCCTCTTTTGGGACGGGTATGATCATCTATATTGGCGTAGGAATCTTTTTCAAAAACTCTGATCGCCTGACCCGATAGTGCGCAAGGAACGAATCCAATCGTAATATCCTGTTTTATTGAATCTAACAGAACTTTGGCAAAAGCGTCTGCAGGACCGATTCCTTCATGGCAATTATGAAAAGGCGGAAAAGCTGTATACCATTGGTCATGGGTCCTGTTTATAGTCATATGTGGACATGGATAAGAAGTTCTGTTACAATCTCCCCATGCAAGAACTTTTACTCTTGGATTTGTATCACAATCGCATGCTTCAACATTTTGAGTTCCTTCTCCATCATACTGACCTGCTGCACCACCAGCCATGTTTGATTGACCGAAAAGCAGATAGATATGGAAATTGGGATCTGGTTCGGATATGGTATTTAAAACTGCAACAAGAATTAGAACAGGAAATAAGATTAAAGTGATATTTTTATTAATTACCATTCTGAGCTCCCCTTTTTTAATTTTAATGGACATACTATCATTCTAATATAGAAAAAGTATCTCTATATTGGATTGAAACAATTATTAAAACGCTTATTTTCGTATACAAAATGTGTACTTGTTATTAAGTGTACATATTTTTGAATAAATTTATGAAATGTACACTTTATGTATACATTTTGTTGCTATTGTGATAAAATAAAACTGCTTTTCAGATAACGAATTTGTACATTAATCATATTAAACCAGTTTAAAGTAGGGTTATTTTAAAGATGGGGGGATATATGAAAAAAAACAGGATTGAAATCAGTTTTGTTGTTATTGTACTTTCGCTTTTTTTCCAAATTCATGCAGATGTTGATTCAACTTTTCACTGTTATTTGCTTTTTGGACAATCGAATATGGCAGGTGGCTGCAAAGAGGTTCTGGGTAATGAATGTGAGCCAAATGATCGGGTAAAGGTTTTAGCTTTCAGATCGTGCAATCAGACATCAGAAGCGTGCGGCGTTAATTTCAACAGACAAGCTGATCAATGGTATACAGCAACACCTCCATATCATAACTGCAGTGAGGGTATAGGGCCTGCAGATCACTTTGCGAAGGTGTTGCTTGATTCTATAAGGCAGGATATCACAATCGGCTTTATACCGTGTGCGCTTTCAGGGCAGTCGATAAATGTTTTCAAAAAGGGTTCAGGAAGGCTTTCGCCGAACGATAACTGGGCTCATCAGGAATTAGTAGATGAGAATCGTCTTGTATACGACTGGATGCTTGAACGGTGCCAAATCGCACAAGAGACGGGTGTTATAAAAGGAATACTTTTTCATCAGGGTGAAGCTGACAACGGCAATAACTGGTGGGTTGGAACAACAAAAGAGATTTTTGACAATCTGAAATCTGATTTAGGTCTTGGTGATATTCCGATTGTTGTTGGTGAACTGTTGCAGGCACCTGGTGCCTGTTGTAGTGCTCACAATCCTTTGGTAAATCAACTGGCATCAGAATATCCAAATTGTGCTGTGGCATCTTCACAAGGTTTGGCAATGAGACCTGGTGATCAATGGAATGCACATTTTTCCTGTGATGGTGTAAAGGTACTCGGAGAACGATACGCAGAAGCGTTTTTGGGACTGGCTGATCTTGATCATGTTCCTCGTCTCAAAAATAATGTAAACAAACCATCACAATCAAAAAGAGTAGCTAATTCTGTAATGATCAACTCTTACGGCAAGGATATTTCCATTTATTCAATAAATGGAAAAGTCGTTTCGAATAGGCATAATAATTCCAGCAACAGATTAAATATGAAAACATCAGGTGTTTACATTGTAAAAACACGGACCAATGGAAATATGTCGCTGGTACCTATTATCGATAACTGAATTTCGGAACAATTTCGGGTCGGACCGCAACAAGTGTTTATCGTTAAAGATACTAAAACTAAAAAAGCCACTGTTTTTAGCCTTAAACAAATGTTTTTGTACCAAAAAAGATGGTTTTAAAGAATCAGAGTCTTTATGTTCCAGTCGTAAGACTGGAACAAAAATAGACATAACTGATTTGTGTAAATAAATATCTTGATATCCAGTTGACCAGTACCAGGTATTGAATTTTGAGGCTGCATGTATAAGTTTTCATATTCCAGCAAATTTAATATAGAAAACGTACATTGCACTTTAAAAATTGTGAAACGTGAATCAAAATTTGAAGTAAGCATTGATTCCATATCCTGTGTTTCCATGATTCTATTCCGATACCAACCCCGATTTCCAGCTCCGGAAAAAAAGCTGGATATATGGGCCTCATAGCCATAAAACCCTTTCTACGGTAGTACCACTAGCGGCTAATTGTAAATTTATCGTTCGATTCAGGTATTATTTAGTCCTATTCATTTTTTACATTTATCATTTTAAAAAAATGCACAAATGTGATGATCATCACATTTCAAAACCGGTTTTTGTATTATTTTGATTCTAATCAGTATGTTTATAGCAATTCTTTGGTCCAGGAAACCTCCCAACCAGAATTTTTAAAATGGTAAATTCTATGGATCTGGGGTTTACAGAGTATGGGCGATGTAGAAATTAATAAAAATCAGTTGCATTTAAGCAGTATTGATCAGTTACTATTGAAAACTAAAATAAAACAGGATCATTAATTACCATGTTTAACGACTTTTGCCAGATGGCTTCAAATGATTTCGAAGATATCAGGGATATCCTGTCGGAGATGACTCTGGAAGACCTGATTTAC
>JAAYEB010000377.1 GCA_012728995.1 Fibrobacter sp.
CCAGTTTACCCTCCAGTTTACCCTCCAGTTTACCTTTCTCGATACCTTTCTCGATACCTTTCTCGATACCTTTCTCGATACCTTTCTCGATACCTTTCTCGATACCTTTCTCGATACCTTTCTCAATACCTTCCTGTATCCATTTTTCTGCAATAGTAGTCATGATTTCACCTCCATGCTCTATAAATTGATCCATTTCCGTTTTTATTATATCTAACTGCTCTGTATCAGAAATAGAACTTAAATAACGCAGAAGCGTTTCAAGATACTCTGTTTTGGTTTTCTGATCAAAAACTGATGCAAGCAGTGAAAATATTTGAGGCAGTTTTTTATATATATTGCCTGTGATCGAATATTTCTGAATAAGTAAATGGGTCCGTAAAAGTATCTCTCCTTTTATTTCTTCCTCAGGTATATGTGATATATCATACACTTCGCTTTTAAATTCGGGTATATAATATTCCATATTTTCTTTGTATTCAAAAAGATGGCCAATTGATTCATTTAAATCCCATTTCTGCTTTCCCTGATATATCACAACAGGTAAAATTACAGGAAGTTTTTTCCTGTTTTTATTCTGCTTACGATAGTTTTCCCAGATTTTAACCATATTTCGAAGAAGTTGAAAGCCTGTCCAGGGATCAATATAGCTTTTATGCTCAAAAAGCAGATAAATAAAGGTTTGCTTTCCCGAAAGCTGAATACTGTATAATATATCAGAAAAATGTTCTGCCAGTTCTTTGTCTATATATGAATCTTTTAGAATTGTCAGTGTCTTGAAATTTAGTTTTCTGCATATATTATCAGGGAGATATTCCTTAATAAATGAACAGGCTATCTCTTTTCTTGAAAAAGATTCCTTGAAAAACTTGTCATGTGGATTGAAGAGACTTTTTTCTTTATTCATGAATTTAATATAATTCAGCAGCACAGTAACAGGATACAACAATTTTCAAGGGAATATGGAGCTAAAAATCGCATTTTAGGTGTAACCTTATTGGAGAATTAAAATTTTTCAATTTTATTCGCCAAGCAAATGTGTCCTGCCTGTTAAATCCGGATAAGAATATTATGTTTCGTCGGGTGCAGTGTCGTGTGCGCTCGGAGACCCTGATGATCTGATCTCATTTCCAAATTAATCATTTTTACATGCCCCATATACATACTTATTAATATCTGCTGCTGCTATGAGCCATCAATTTGTAATCAGCTAATAAATTCTTTTCGGGTATAATTTTCAATTTCGGAATTTCGATTCATAAACAGGTTAATTTTCCCTGATAAACAAGGAGAATCAGCGGGTATATAAGTTGCATGGATATAAGGGCACATAAAAAAA
This sequence comes from Fibrobacter sp., assembly GCA_012728995.1. Classification (GTDB taxonomy): domain Bacteria; phylum Fibrobacterota; class Chitinivibrionia; order Chitinivibrionales; family Chitinispirillaceae; genus JAAYEB01. Next base: position 1,340 of record JAAYEB010000377.1, read on the forward strand.
TCCAAATTAAAAAAGGAGTATCAGATGGGTTTCAATCCGTTTAAAGAGAAGGGAGTTGCGATCGAGAAGCAGATAAAGCCCTGGTCGCAGCTCAATACAAAACCTTATGATCCCGAATCGGTTCATCCTTACACACGTACACGTGGAATTCTCATGAATGGTATTGAAGTCGAAGCGGCTCTCTTCTATCATAACTGGCACCGTCACACTGACAATATGGATCTTAGACGGCAATTGGCCATGGTTCGCCGTATCGAACAACAGGAACAGAAAATGGTAAACTGGGTAATTCCGGCATCAGAAACTACTATTGAAGTTACAATCGGTTACGAACAACTGGCTGTTGATCTCACTGCTGCAATGGCAAAAAAGGAACCAGACCCGTATGTCAAAGCAGCTCTTGATTATGCACTCATTGAAGACTTTGATCATGTGTACAGGTATGCAAACCTTATGCTTCAGAATAATCCCAAAAAAGCTGAAGCTATTGTCAAGGATCTGACAGAGATCATGCCAGGACGGCCAACTGTACTGGAACATCAGCATCCTTTTGATGGAGTAAGGTCATTTGTAGACCGTAAAAAAGCAGATCCACTGACTCTGATGCATATAATGACAATTATCGCTGCAGAACAGCAAACAATGAACTTTTATATGAACGTCGGAAACCGTGAAAGTGATATGAATGGCCGGGGATTATATCAGGAGATCGGGATGATAGAGGAACAGCATGTTTCTCATTATGGTTCACTCTTAGATCCAAGATCTTCATGGTTTGAAATGGCTGCACTTCACGAATACAATGAATGTTATATGTATTATTCCTGCATGATTTCAGAACCGGATGAGCGGATCAAGGGTGTATGGCAGCAATTGCTTGACAATGAAATCGCCCATCTTCACATGATCAAAGAGCTCGCGATGAAACATGAAAATAAAGATATTGAAGAGATGTTCCCCGGCGAGGTTCCTTCACCACTGATATTAGAGTCAAGTAAAGATTACGTAAGACAGATAATAGAAACTCAGTTTCATTATACCGCAGACAGATCAGAAATGGTTCCGATGAAAAACTCCGAAAATTTTAAAAGGTTTAAAGAATATCAGAATATGGTGAATGGGGGAGAGTATAATCCATCACAGGAAGCAGTTATGATGGCTGTTAAAAACACAGGTATGGATTACAGATTACAGACTGAAGGTGAATATCCGCTCGAAATCCTCAAGGACAGAAAAAATGTTCCGTCGCGCAAAGATTTGATGAATTACTCGATGAGCCGTTGACCTCCTTCACAAAAAGTCTGCCGGAAATCTTTTCCGGCAGACTGAAAAATTAACTCGAGGCCAGGCAACGAGATGATCCGGATTTGATGAAAGCAGTAACGATTCCTTTACGCGAGTTTTTATCGCGCGCACATTGATTAAGAATCAGATCCAGAACGCTTAATATGCAGGTAGGATAACGATTACGACAACGACAACGATTGTAGCTTTTTTTCTTCATTCAACATTCATAATTCACCATTTTATTATGACACTCACAGCCATAAAACCCTTTCTACGGTAGTACCACTAGCGGCTAATTGTAAATTTATCGTTCGATTCAGGTATTATTTAGTCCTATTCATTTATTACATTTATTATTAAAAAAGGACAAATGTGATGATCATCACATTTCAAAACCGGTTTTTGTATTATTTTAATAGTTAAAATTATTGAAAACTAAAATAAAACAGGATCATTAATTACCATGTTTAACGACTTTTGCCAGATGGCTTCAAATGATTTCGAAGATATCAGGGATATCCTGTCGGAGATGACTCTGGAAGACCTGATTTAC
>JAAYEB010000378.1 GCA_012728995.1 Fibrobacter sp.
AAATCAACTCCCCATTATCCATTATCCCAATTCACCAAGAACCCGGACTGCTGCCGGTTCACTATAATTAAATTGGTACAAACAGAGGCTATAATAATCAAATCCCGACTTTGTCTGCAAAGTCGGGGGCTTGTGCGCTGGGCGTAACAATTTATTATCCTTACTGTAAATTAATAGTCAGAGGCTTATGCGCCCTGTGTATAATATTTTTTATCTAACCAATCAGTTTATGTGCCAGGTGAACATGAATATTCATATTCAACGGGCAGGGAAGGGTAAAATACAGATATAAAAAAAAGCCGGTCTCAAGACCGGCTTTTTTTAATAAAAATTAATCTGATTTGTAATCAGTTTGTTACTTACGGTTTTTTCTGCGCATAAGCCCAAGCCCCAGAAGTGAGATTCCAAGAAGCGAGAGCATTGCAGGTTCCGGAACATTGTTCACTGTGAAAGAGTAATTTTCTATTTCACCCTGAGACCAGGATGGAGTACCAACGCGATCATTGTGAGTAAGATTAGACCAATTATAATCTTCGGTTGGAAAATGTGTTGGGTTAGTGCCATTGCTTGCAGCGATATCACTGCTACAAAGAACACGTGCGATCAACTCAAATTCACCTTCTTTAGTTAATTCGATAGCATCAGAGTAGAAAAACTTGTGCTGATCGGCATAGTATCGATTCCAATAATAGTCCTTTAAATAAGAAGGTTTTTCCAAAAACTCATCATAGTCAATGTAATAGCTTTTATTGATATCGCTATGGCTACCTTTGTTAAAATGCCATGTGCTGTCCATTGTGAGCGCTTCGATATCATTGTATGTCTTTATAGTCTGGAATCCGTCTCCATCATCAACCCATACCCGGATAGCATCGTAGGAATGTGTCCCCCATAATGGTTTGTACATATCAAATTGAAATTGAATTTCATCTCCAACATTTAATTCAAAGATATCATTAACCCAGTCACCACCATTAATAGACCATGAAATACCATCAGTGGTACCCCAGCTTGTTCCTAACATCTGCCACTTTGGAGTATCATGCAGCCCATCCTGACTTGAAGGTGTACCACTAGGTCCATTCAATTCGCTATATTTCTGTTGACCATCCTGCGGAGCAGTCCAGATATAACCTGCTTGCGCAGATATAACCATCATGGCACATACTGCAACAGCTTTTAATATAAAAGCTTTTTTTGACATTTAAACCTCCTGTTAATAAAATATCTACAAAAAGATGCTTTATATGCAATAATTAAGCCAAGTTGTTTATACGATTAAAAGAGACATTCTGTCATTTGATTGTGTAAAAAAACCGACATTTGCTAAAAAAGTTTACAGCTATGATGCAATACCCTAAGCATTAATCAAAAAGGACTGTTAAATTGTAAAAACCCGTATTCTTATGAATTCGGGAATCATTAAAAGGGTATTCAGGGAAGTCTGCACTTTTTTTATTTAACCAATAACTATCTGAACCATACCTTAAAATTACAACAGTTAATCATTCCTGTTGCGGTTCAAATAGATCGTATGAGCAGCATTCAGTGCTGTTATAAGGCTTTGTGGAGAAGCTGTCCCTTTTCCTGCAATGTCATAAGCTGTACCATGACCAACCGATGTCCGTATAATCGGAAGCCCGATTGTAATATTAACACCGTTTTGAAAATTTCTCGATTTAAGAGCTACAAACCCATGGTCATGTATCATGGAAACGATTCCATCAAATTCACCTTTGAATGCACGCATAAAAACCGTATCCGGAGGATACGGACCGGACGCATCAATACCCTCCTTACGGACATCACTGATTGCAGGTGAAATATGTATTATCTCTTCATCACCAAACAGACCATTTTCACCAGCATGCGGGTTGAGCCCGCCTACTGCAATTCCTGGTTTTTTTACTCCAAGTTGTTTCATAGCAGAATTCAATAATCGTATATGATTCATAATCCGGTCTTTGGTTATCAGATCTATAGCTTTTCTCAAAGAACAGTGGGTAGTTACATGTGCAACTCCGATATGATCAAGATAAAACATCATTGAAAATTTGCTGCTGCCTGTTTCCGCAGCAAAAATTTCTGTATGTCCCGGATAGTTAATTCCAGCCATTTTCAAAGATTCTTTGTTGATAGGATTGGTTGTAACTGCAGTTGCTTCTTTTTTCAGCACAAGCTGTATGGCTTTCAAGATGTACTTATATGATGCTTCACCGCAATTTTTCTGTGCTTTTCCTGTTTCAAATTGATCCGGCCTGATAATAGAACAATCCAGAACATTAATTGCATTTTTTTTAAAATCGGAAATTTTTTCCATAGAATGAAAACAGACTGACATTCCAAGCTTTTCAGCAGCGTATTGTAAAACTGTCAGATCGCCGATAATAACAACATTCATGGATAATTCTGAGGATGCGAGCGCTTTTATCGATATTTCGGGACCTATTCCTGCCGGGTCTCCCATTGTAAGAAGAAAAACAGGATCTGAAACCATTATGGAACCTTTCTCAAAATTTTTACTATAATTACCTGTAACCTGAACAGTAACGCTTTTTACGCAATTCTTTTTGTTTGGAAACGATTACGGTTGCTAAAACAATTACGACAACAATAATAAATATAATAAAAAGTGGTTAACAGCCTGTTAATTCGATAACCGGTCAGGAAGATAAAGCTGTCTTGCAGTCAAAAAAACTTTTTAGCGGGTTACTTCCCCTCGCAAGTAAGGTGTAACGATTGATAGTCTTCCATTCAGGAAACAAATAATCATTACAGATATTTTTAATGCCTGCAGGTTACGTAGCTAAAATGACGTGTCCATTAATAAAACAGAGGAAATTGTTATCGGGCAACCTCTGAATGTAAACATTACCGTGCCGTTTCTCTTTGCCATGATTTCAGAGGTGATATCAGAATCAGTGAATACGGTTTTATTCTGTATTGCTTTGCATCTCCCTTTTACGAAACACCTGAGCAATATCTTCCAGATTATGATCATTGGCAGATGATGCAGCCTGGTTTTCCCGCTGTATTCTTTCGTAAATCTCTTCGCGATTGACTGTAACACTTCTGGGTGCATCGATTCCAAGCTTTACATGTCTGCCATCCAGATCAACAATCTTGATGGTGATGTTATCGCCAATTCGAATGGACTCGCCTAATTTTCTTGTTAAGACCAGCATGACTATTTCTTTCTCAGAAGAGGTTCCTGGGTACTGTACCGGTCATCATCAACAATAATCTGCTTGCCAATCCGTTTAGAACGGTTAATGACAATGGGGCCAGTAAGATTTGCTGTTGATTGCAGAGGATTTTCACTTATTGTAACAATCACATACATCAGAATATCTTCAGCTTTCTTGATTTCAAGATCCTCTAACTGTTCTTTTTTAATGTCTGGTGAATAGTTGGGGTTGAACAGTAACGGATTAATTACTGCAAACCTTAATCTTGTTCCGTCTATGCAAACAAGCCATTCAAAAGGGGTGTAATCCGGCAGAGAAACAAGAACAAACTCTTTATTTTTTTCAAATCCCGGAATCCCGGCCGGAAATGTGAATATGTCATTTTTAGAATAAACAAGGTTTTCAAAAAAATCACCCATTTTGTATAAACGGCTCCCAAAAATATGTAACTATTATGAATAAAATCGTTTTTACACCTGGTTGTGTCAAATAAATTGATCGAAACTGCAAACTATTTTTGTATCAGCTCATATATCAATTACTGTAATAAGCTAAGGACACTTTGTGGAACCATATTGGCCTGCGAAAGCATTGCGACAGAAGATTGACTTATGATCTGATTACGTGTAAACTGAGTAGTTTCGTATGCAAAATCTGCATCCCTGATAACCGATTCAGCCGCCTGCATATTCGTTTCCTGGTTTTCCTGATTTGTTAATGCGTGTTCAAGTCTGTTTACCATTGCTCCAAGATCTGCACGAAGAGCATTAACACTGGACAATGCAATATCAAGATCACTTATTGCCGCAGTTGCATCGGTCTGAGAAGTAAGTGTCAGATTGTTTCCATCAATACTCAGAGATGCAGTATCCATTGGGTCAATTCTGTACTGGATCACATCAGCATCATCATCACTGTTTGGTCCTATATGAAGGATTCCACCGTCACCGGCTCCCCATGGAGCACTGCCATCAAGCAAGCTTTGTGTATTGTATTGTGTTCCCGAAACGATTCTGTCCATTTCTTCTTTGAGCTGATCAATTTCAATCTGTATGTATGAACGTTCGGCTGATGTCAAAGTGTCGTTTGCCGATTGGATAGAGAGTTCCCTCATTCTCTGAAGCATGGCTTCAACTTCATTGAGCGCACCTTCAGCAATATTAAGCAATGCAATACCATCCTGAATGTTTCTGTTACCCATGTTCAACCCTTTTACCTGGGTTCGAAGCTGTTCGGATACACTCAGCCCGGCTGCATCATCTGATGCACGGTTGATTCTTAATCCGGTAGACAACCGCTCGAGTGACTTTTGAAGATTCCTGTCAACACTGCGGATAGCACTTCCTGTTACCATTGCCGGGATATTGTGGTTGATGCGTGGCATAGAGCCCTCCTTTTAAAATTGCGTCCTTGCAGCCGGTCTGTTTCCAACTGCCTCCATGGGTCTTCCTGACCATACCCGCTTCCTTGCGTTGTGCATTGTATACGCAACAGATATGCCAAAATGAAAACCGCATAATTGTACCTTATTTACCATTTTTTTAATCACCTTTTAGATGTTCGGGAAATTATTACCTGGTCCACTAGAGAAAATTTACCAGTGATGGCTGTATGATTTTTGCAGCAGATTGCAATGCTGCTGTGTAAATATTCTGTGTCAGCATAAACTGTGTAATGGTTTCTGCATACTCTGCATCTTCAAGCTCTGATCTCAATGATTCTATATCAATGTACTGACCTTCATTGCGGTCCAGAGTAGTTTCAAACCGGTTAATCCTTGCTCCGTTTTTGCTCTGTGATGAAAGGATATTGTTGAAAACCGTATCAATCTGTTCAATTGCAGACTGTATTCCTGAACGATTATTCTGAAGGAGATTCTGGCCAAACCGGATCATTGTCCCAATGAGATCGTTTCCGCTTACAGAATCTGTAATCAGTTCGTCGCCGGAGATATTGATCTGCATGCTGATACCAAATTCGATTTCCCGGTAAACCTCACCACGGTTGGAGGCTACTTCACCATAAATATTTTTTCCTTTAGTTACATAATCGAATTCCATTTGTACCTGGTTGATATCGTAATTTACACTGCCTGGTGTAACATCAAGTGCCAGATCGGTATTTAGTATGGTAATGGTCCCTGCTTCATAATCGATACTGTAATCCCGGTTTTCTACATATTCAGTTCCTGCAACAAAGAGTTTGAAAGATCCGGGGATTATGTTTGTAATTGCGGTATTATCAAACCCGTTAAAGATTTGTGCAGTTGATCCTGTGGGCATCCCGTCTGTATTGAAATAAGCCATTTTCAGGTTGTTGTAATCATCAACTGAATCAGCAGAGGAATCCTCAATCAAAAAAGGGGGCATTTTTGTCTGTGCTCCGCTGAAAATGTAATCTCCCTTGTACTGAGTAGATAAAAGCGAGAGCATCTGACGAAACAACTGTTCTGTTTCTTTGTTGATAAATATTCGTTCCGACTCATTAAGAGTATCGGATGAGCCCTGAATTGCAAGTTCACGGGATTTCTGCAGTAATGTATTCATACTTTCCATTGCAGAATCGGTGACAGCCATAAACCCAAGACCATCATTGATATTATTTTTAAACTGAAGCAGTTCTTTTTGTTTTGAGGTTAATTTCAGTGCATTGGCAACATCCACCGGATGATCTGAGGGCCGCAAAAGACGCTTGCCTGTTGATAACCTTTCCTGAATACGGGCCATATCATCAAAACGGTTATGAATAACATGGAGCATGCTGCGATTAAGTGCTTTTGTTGTAATTCGCATAATCCCTCCACATTTACATATTCAATAAAACATCAAGCATCGAATTGGTTGTGGTAATCAGACGTGCAGCTGCCTGATACGTATGTTGATACTTGATCAGATTAGCCATCTCTTCATCCAGAGAAACACCGGAAATTGAATCCTGCTGTGCTTCATACTGATCAACAAGAAAAGTTCTTGTTTCCAGATTCGATGAGGCTTCATTGCGGCTAAGTCCAAGTTCACCGATCATTGCACCATAATATTCAGCAAATGTTGAACTTCCATTACCCAGCACATCCGGATTCATTATTAACTTGTCACGAAGTTTTGCGATCTCTAATGCATTGCTGTTATCTCCTGGTCCGGCAAATCCGCCTGTACGGTACTGGAAATTGACGGTTAGATCTTCACTGTCATACCCATCATGAAGCATCTGTATTGTACCATTAGCGTAATCGACGTGGTAGTCAACACCTTCAATCAATGCATTTGATGTAGTAGAAACCAGTACTGTTCCCTGAACTATGTTTTTGGCATTTACAAGAGGCGTAGCCGACGGATCTGTATACAACTGAATCGGATCTATTCCGAAATCATGGGAAGAGGCTGGCAGTGAATTCTGGGCTGCAGGATGTATCTGGTTTCCGGATGCAGTTGCTATGTTCTGAATATCAGTTCTTATTGCTGCACTTAAATTGATATCTGATGCTCCGGTAACAAGTTCATCAAAAAATGCAATACCGCTGAAACCATTCAGATTGTAGCCTTCCTTGTGTTGATCGTTTACAGTTTCAACAATGGATATGGCTAAAGTATCCAGTTGTGTCTGGTAATGTGGAATTATCTTGTCGCGGCTTTCTATCAAGCCTCTTAATTGTCCACCTGAAGGTGTGTAAACCCGTTTGGAACTGGAAAAACGGATTCCGATATCCATCTGTGTTGTACCGTCAGCCAACTTGAAAGTAGTAGTTGTGGTCTCGAGCTCCTGATAATTTACAGGAGAAACAAGTATGTTACCTCCGGTCGTAACTGTTATCTGACCCAGTTCATTTTCGATAGTTTCAATCCCGATTATCTGGGAAAGATCCTTCAATAGCTGATCCCTTTTGTCCCGGCTGTCATTGGCATTCTGATTACCAATTTCTACCGAACCAATTTCTGTATTAAGATTGTGAATTTCCTTGATGATCTGATTTACAGAATTAACCCGGTTATGGATTTCATCATTTCTTGTCTGACGAAGATCCTGAAGCTGATAGGCGGCATTATGAAAAACATCCAGAAGTATTTCACCGTTGGTTTTTACCATGGTACGTGCAGATGGATCTGAAGGATTGTTCGCCAGATTTTGCCAACTGTCGAAAAACTGGTCAACAAAATGAAGAATACCGGTTTCTGATGGCTCCACAAAGATGTTTTCAATCGACTGAAGCGTGTAGTCTGTTTCCTCGTACATTCCAAGCATCTGATTCTGCTTTCGGATCTGTTGATCGATGTACTCGTTGCGGTAACGTTCAATATTGATCACTTCAACACCAGTTCCAATCTGTCCATGAAACGGATCATACCTGTAATCCGCAGACAGATTCAGGCGTTTACGGGAGTAACCTTCCACATCAGCGTTGGAAATATTCTGACCGACAATATTCATTGCCAATTGTGATGCAGAGAGTCCACGTGTGCCTGTGCTTAAAACTGAGAAAAGACTCATAACCGCTACCTGCCTATGCTATCTGGTTTATTATACACTGTGTTGACATATTAGCTGATTCTTTACCTTTCCCGTTATAGGGAGAAAGTCTGTTACCTGCATTACTGATTATTGTGAATGTTGAAGATATCAAGTCGATTGCTTCCTGAATCAATATCTGATTTGAAATATTTATTCGGGACAGAAGTTTGATTTTTTCCTTGAGGCTGGTACGCAGCTCACGGATACGCTTCTGCAGATTCAAAGGTGCGTTGTCTAATACTTTATCGAGTTTTACAGGTTTGGCAGTCAAAGTGTTGTTTTCGGAAAGATCGTTACACAACTGTACACGCTTTTCTTCAAGCCTTTCAATCTGGCACACATGTTCATCATAAACTCTGGTATACTTTTCAATAGCGTCAAGATCATCAGCTTTTATTGCAGCATTAAAAGAATGCGCAGCAGCCAGAAGTGAGTCGTGAATTTTTAGTTCCTGAGCGAGATTCTTTTCAAGTTCTTCATAAATTCTTTCCATAATTACTCTCCCCGGGCAAATAAATCTTTTAATCTGAGTACTGTTTTTACGTAGTTTTGAGTTTCTGTATATGGTGGGACACCTTTATACTTGTCCACAGCGGAGGGACCGGCGTTGTAAGAAGCCAGCGCCAGTTCTTCATTACCATTTTGCCGGTCTAACATCATGCGTAAATACCGGGTTCCACCCTTTATATTAGACCATGGGGAAAATACCTGAGAAACCCCCATCTCCATTGCAGTTGAATCTATAAGCTGCATCAAACCCTTTGCGCCGGCATGTGATACTGCATACGGGTTCCCACCAGATTCTGCGGCTATTACAGCGGAAACAAGATTTTTGTCGACTCCGAAAATGTCGGCTGCTTTTTCGATATAATTATCCCACTTCCTGACCCGTTTCATAAGTGGTTCTGAATTTTCAAAATTGTTCCTGAATGAATTATCAGAGGAGTTTCGGATAAACCTGTTATCAATCATCCAGTTTGAAGTAAGATAATCTTTATTGAGAATATTATTGGCTGCATCCGGACTTGATAAAGAACTGTTTTGTTCCAGTTCTTTCACAATAAGATCCGACAATCCCAGTGAAGCATGGTTACTTATCATGGAAGCATATTTGTCGTCTAATAGATCTGTATAGACTTTTTCGCCGAAACTTTGGGGTAAAAGAGGATTATTGCCTACAGTTTTTCGCATTGCCCGAAGCATCATTGAGGTAAAGATTGATTCAAATTCATGGGCTACCTGCTGAATTCTGGTCTGGCTTTGCGACCTGTCGGGTGCTGTTGGCATTATTTGTGATGTTTGCATTGTAACTGAATCCTTTCGTCGCTTGGTTATGCAAAATGAATGCCAGAAGATAACTGCCAATAAAATCAGAGGTTTATGATATCAGCTTAAATTGTAATGGGGCAAATATTTATGCATAAAGGAAAAATCTGCCGTATGAATGCACACGTATTCAGGATTGATAATTCTGTTTTTGATAATAATAAAGCACTGGGATATGAGATGGAAATGAGAAAATGTGCATTTGATATCAGGATAAGATTTTAGTCAGTATCAGATGAAACAGGGATCGCAGCGGAATCAGAAATATAGGATGGTTTCAGGTCCAGGGCAGCAGAATCTATTGAGGGATGAACTGTGCCGGTTAAGGAAAAATAATCTGAATCGCTGATAGTTTTATGAAGATAAAGGTTGTTGGCTATAACGATGAGCCTTTTGTTCATAAAAGAAGATTTGTAATTATGGGGAGAGAGTTTAGACGGCATTGCAAGGATGGCTGCGAGTCGGGCAGCTTCATTTAATGTAAGTTTACTGCAACTTTTATTATAGTAGTGTTCTGCAGCCGCTTCACATCCAAAAATATTTTTCCCCCATTGCGCATAATTTAGATACAACTCGAATATGCGGTCTTTTCCAAGATAATGTTCCATTAAAAGCGCATAACCCAGTTCTTTAATCTTGCGGTTATAATTTCGTTTTTTACTTAAAAACAGATTTTTGGCAAGTTGTTGAGTGATTGTGCTTCCACCTCTTTTGATTGTACCCTGGCTTCGATTATGTTTTATTGCTTCTATTATGGATTCCAGATCTATTCCCGGATGAATGTAAAAACCATCATCTTCTGCTGCCAGAACACTGGTTTTGAGATTTTCCGAAACAGAATCCAGAGGAATAAACTTGTAAATCAGTGTATCAGGAAGGTTTTCTTCGGAGAGAGTTTTTCTGTAATTTTTCATGTATTCGGTTTGGGGCGGGTTAATTTCTTTGAGGGTAATTACTTCCTGAAGATGGGCGTTAACAAGTTTATACCCTTTAAAAATCAGTATTGTGGAGCCAATGGAGAAAAGAATAGAGTAGGTAATCAATATGGTGATAAGGAGTATAAAAGTGACTTTAACTAAATTTAATATCAGGAACAACCCTTTTTTTAATATCCAGGGGAAGGAAAGTTTTAATTTCAGAGGAAAAACTTTTTTTAACATAAAATGAGAAATCCCTTACACATACTTAAGAAAGAAAAAATAGGTTTATGGGCAATAGTATGCAAATGCAAAAGAGTGAGATGTGGTTTTGGCAGAGTTTGCTATATAATAGTATTAAAGAGTATATGGGGCTGAAGGTCTCTGTTTTCCCGCGAACGGGATCCCGCGGGCATCCATTTAATGTTTAATTTGGAATTAAAATCAGATCATAATGTCCGCCGAGCGCACACGACCCACGCGATAACGCATTGCAGCACTGCAACTCCCTCTTATGGGCGTGTGGAAAACTGTATATATCTCAAAATTAAAATCAATATTGATTTATGTAAATCTCTTATGGCATCTCTTACAAAGATCCGGACTGCCGTCTCAACCAGAAATTTTTGATACATCTAAAGGCTATAATATTCAAATCCCGACTT
>JAAYEB010000379.1 GCA_012728995.1 Fibrobacter sp.
GCACATTATTATGCAAGTAAAATTTATTGGTAAATTGTTTACACAATATTAAAATTACAATTTCGGTTCTATAAACCTTTTATTTTGTGTAAAATATCTTTTTGCAGTAAATTTTGCAAAAAAAAATTATTTTCATTTCGGAGTGTATTAATTTTCATCTGAATAGAAATTTGTTAACTGAAAACTGGAAACACATTGGAACAAAAAGATAAAAATTTGAAAAGCATCTGGTGTGATAAATATCAGGTGCATTCGTTCGAAGTTGACCCTTTTCACAGGCTGGGAATTGTTAATTTATGTCATTATTTTCAGGAAAGTGCCTGGAATCATGCAAAGCATTTGGGATTGGGTTTTTCAGATCTTGCTGATAAGGGGAAAATGTGGGTGCTTGTAAAACTTGGAATTCAAATAGATTATTTACCACAATGGAATGAAAAACTGGAATTGATGACATGGTCAAGAGGTAAAAGGTCGTTGTTTGCATTAAGAGATTTTGAAGTCTATAATTCAGCAAAGCAAAAGATTATTAAAGGTTCAAGTGAATGGGTTATCGTAAATGCAAAAAGTCACCGCCCCCAAAGGATTGATAGCATTATCGATAAGATACCGGTTTTACCCATGAAAAAATGTTTTAATGAAAACATTGATACTATCGAACACATCGAATTAGAAGATTTTTGCCACAAATATCAGGTATGTTACAGCGACCTGGATTTTAATGGGCATGTTAATAATGCAAAATATATCCAGTGGGTATTAAATACCTATTCATCAGAATTTCATGGTGAATACGTGCCGTTTAATATTGAAGCAAACTATCGTATGGAAGCGGAAGAAACTCAAATCCTTGAAATCCGGCGCAAAAATATTGCACCGGATTGCCATATTTTTTCGATAAGAAAAGAAAATTATCAACAGGATTTATGCCGTGTTTTAATTAGATGGAAAGAAAAATCTAAGTTTTAAAAAATTCGTTATACAAGGCGTTGACAGCTTTTTTCTCATCCGAGGCATCAATTCCAAATATTATGCTCATTTCTGAACTACCTTGATTCACCATTTTGATATTGATACCAGATTTTGATAAAGCCGTTGCAGCTTGAGCCATAACACCTATTTTATGAACCAGTCCTTCTCCAACAACAGATACTAATGCGATACCAAACTCTGTTCTGATTTCGTCAGGATGCAGTTTGTCGTTAATAATACGGATTATATTATTAACAGATCCCGGTTTTAATTGTTTCTGATCTAAAATTACTGAAATATTGTCAACTCCTGAAGGGCAGTGTTCATAAGAAAGACCCATATCTTCGAATATTCCGAGTAGTTGCCGTCCAAAACCTTTTTCACGATTCATGAGAAATTTCTGAAGAGTAAAACTACAGTAACCACCTCCTGATGCGACACCAATAACATCACGTTCAATCGGAAGGCGTTCAGATACAATAAGTGTACCTTCATTGGCAATGTTATTTGTGTTTCTAAGGCGAATTGGAATTTTTTTAAGCATCACCGGTCGGACCGCTTCCTCATGAAACACATTGAATCCTATATATGAAAGTTCACGCATTTCTTTATAAGTAAGGGCTGGTATTTGTATGGGGGAGTCGACCATTTTAGGATGTGCACTGAAAATTCCATTAACATCAGTCCAGTTTTCATATTCAATAACATCCAGAGCACTAGCAAGAACTGCACCACTTAAATCAGAACCACCCCTGCTGAAAGTAGCGCACTCATAGTTTTCAGTATATCCAAAAAAGCCAGGGAATACTATTATCTGTTCGGAACACAATTTTTTCAGTGATGCAAGCTTCATGTATGATTCAGGTAGAGGCTGGGCATCTCCAAAAACTGATGTTACAATCATTCCTGATTCTGCTGGATTAATATAAGTTGCCTTGATACCAATTGAGCAAAGGTATAAGGCAAACAATCTGCTGTTAATATCCTCTCCTGCTGCAACAATAAGGTCGCGGAATCTGGATGCATTGTCTTTTGGTGATTCTAACCTTTTATCCAGATCTGTAAGAATCTCTTCAATTTTTGACACAGGTACTTTGAGTGGTTTATATATCGACAGAAATTTGTTTTTGAAATCGTTGATCAACATTGAGTATTCTTCATTTTTCAATGCTTTACATGAAATTTCGATGAGAAGATCTGTAATTTTTATATCATTTTCATTTACTTTGCCCGGAGCAGATAAAACAACACACCTGCGTTGCTGATTAAGCTTTAGAATTTTTACAATCTGTTCCAGCCGTTCACTGGAAGCAACTGAACTGCCTCCAAATTTGCATACGATAAACTGCATATGTTACTCCAAAGTATTAATGTATTATTTATTTGGGTTTTTTGCCTGATCCAATTTTCCTGAACTGCTGAGGAGTACAGTGCTCATGTCGCTTAAATGCACGTGTAAAAGAATTGCCATTAGGATAACCAACCTGTTCGGCAATCGTTACTACTGATAAATCTGTTGTTTCAAGCAGATGCTTTGCAAATTCCATTCTTACATCAGTAATATACTGATAAAGAGTCTTTCCGATTTCCCTTTTAAAAACAACATTCAGATAGTTTATGTCAACACCGCACTCTTTTTCCAATTGTGCCTGATGGTGCATACTATTAAAATGCAGGGACATAAAGTTTTTTGCTTTTGCGACCAGACTTTTTGTCTTGTTACGTGGAAATTGACTTTCGTCAATAATTATTAATCCTTTTTTAAACAAAACTACCAGAATTTCGAGAATTCTGGATATTGATGCCAGTCCAAGGATTTCTTTATTGTTTGATATCACAAATAACAGATCAAATAATAAGTTTTCAAAGTAAAGACGATCACTTCCTTCAAGAACTGTTTTTCCTTCAATTTCTGTATTCCAGTAACATTTTGCCTTTTGTGATGGAAGAAAGGAAAAAAGAATTTGAAAACATTGGAAATTCCCTCTCTGATGAAGATAGGAATGGCGTTCCCCCCTTTCCATTATTCCAAGTAGGCCTGGTCTGGCGGTTCCAAAACTGTTACGGGTTACATTCTGTAAAATCCCATTGCCTTCAATTTGATACCATAACCGATAACAGTTTTGCTGAAAATGAAGTTGCGAATCGAATGGGTTACTATTGGAGCAGTACAAATAATCCAGATCACTGATTTCGATTCTTAATTTAGAGAGTTCAATTACAGCTTTCCCATTCCAGTTATGCAAACAATTAAAAGTTCTCAATGACGGGAAAACGTGGTGACTGGTATAAACAGGTTCTTTGAAACGACTTAAAAAATCTTCTTTTGTCTGAAACATCCTGATAAAAATACATTATTGTAGTGTTCTTTGTTGGAATATTCATGTGCAGATTCTATATTAGAAAAGAATAAACTTCTAATTCTTTTTACAGATATCCTCAAAATGTCCATAGTTTCAGTTGAAGCAAATCGTTTTCTTTCTGATGAAAGCTCGCTATCTCTATACCTGAAAGAGATTAGTAAAAATAAAGCTTTGTCATTGGAAGAAGAAGCCCAATTAGCCGTCAAAATAAGAAAAGGTGATCGCAAAGCTTTGGAAAAACTGGTGAAAGCCAATCTGAGATTTGTGGTTAGTGTTTGCCGAAATTATCAAAATCAGGGACTCCCGTTAATTGATCTTATTAATGAGGGAAACTTAGGTCTGATCAAAGCTGCTAAACGTTTTGATGAAAAGAAAAATTTTAAATTTATCTCTTATGCAGTCTGGTGGATACGACAATCAATTTTGCAGGCATTGGCTGAGCAGTCACGTATAATTAAACTTCCTCTAAACAGAGTTGGTACTATTCATAAAATAGGTAAAACACAAAGCAGACTGGAACAAAAATTAAGTCGTACTCCGAATATTGAAGAAATCGCTCAGGAACTGAAAATTGATGAAAATGAGGTGCGGGAGACTGCAAAAATCGGTAATACTCATATGTCGCTCGATGCTCCTCTTCAGAAAGGTGAAGATGTTCGGTTAATAGATGTTTTGCATGATGAGCACCAGGAAAGTCCCGATAATAATCTGATCTCTATTTCTCTTCAGGAAGAAATCGAAAAAACCCTTTGTACCCTGTCTGTACGAGAGCGCGAAGTTTTGAAATTATATTTTGGTATAGGTGAAGATACCGCTCATACACTCGAAGAAATCGGACAACGTTTTAATCTCACTCGCGAAAGAGTCAGGCAAATTAAAGAAAAAGCAATTAGAAGATTAAAACACTCTTCAAGAAGTAAAAAACTTAAATATTACAAAAACACTTTGTAATGCCTGATTACCGAGGGGGTATTTATGGATAAATATACTTGCCAGTTATTTGGGTGTCCATAAACTGCTCCATAAAACAGCTTATTTTGTTTTTTTCTAAATATAATCTCATTTATTGATACTATTAAGCAGTTTGTAACTGATAAAAACAGAATGTATTCAGATCGTGCCCAATCCTTTTAGCAGTTTATCTGCTAATTTGTTCAGAAATTCTTCAGAATCGTAATACCCATTCTGGATTTTTTGCTTTGTTTCATTGACTTTTTCTATTCGGAAATCAGGCTGTGCAGAAAGGTTTGTTGAGATAATTTCAGTCAGGGTTTGTGTTTTGTTCAGATCTTGAGCTTTGTGAGAAATTTCGGAACGATCGGGATATAATATTTTTGATGAGTTGTTATTTTTTCGTGTCTTCTGTATGTTATTGGTTTTGCAGAACTCTGCATTTAATGATTGTGTACTGATATTTATTCGCATCCCTATGTTACCTTTCACATTTTATTATCGGTTATAATTGTGAAAACTTTAACTAAGTTACTGGATAGTTCCAATCATATCGAACATTGGCAAGTACATGGCAATCAGAACCCCACCTATAATACCTCCCATAACTACAAGCATTACAGGTTCAATTATGGAAGTAAGTGCATCAACAGCCGCGTTAACCTCTTCCTCATAAAATTCCGATATTTTTTTTAACATTTCAGCCAGGTCCCCTGTTTTTTCGCCAACAGAAATCATATGTATGACCATAGGAGGAAAAACGCCTGTTTCTTTTAATGGTTCGGCAATGGTCAGACCGCCGCTAATTTTTTCGAGAGTCTTAAATATCCCTTTTTCCAATACTTTATTACCAGCAGTTTTTGCCGTAATTGAAAGTGCATCAAGAATTGTAACACCACTGGTCAGAAGTGTTGAAAGAGTTTGAGCAAAACGGCCGATAGAGCTTTTTCTTTCCAGATCTCCAAAAACCGGTAAATGTAGTTTCAAATTGTCTATTTTCAATTTTCCATCATCCGTTTTATAATAATACGCCAAAGCTGCAAATGCACCGGCAAATAATAGAAGAATTACAAAAAAATAGTTCTGCATAAATGTAGATATATTCATTACAATTCGTGTAGGTAAGGGAAGGTTGCCTCCCATATCAGTAAACATTTGAGCAAATGTTGGAACTACAAAGGTCAGCATTGCTACAGTGGCACCAATCGCTACTATAAGTAGAATCAAAGGATATGTCATAGCACCTTTTATTTTTCTTCTCAAAGCATCTGCTTTTTCCTGGTAATCGGCAAGACGTGTAAGAACGACATCAAGACTTCCTGATGCTTCACCTGCAGCTACCATATTGCAATACAATGAGTTGAAAATAGAAGGGTGTTTCATAAGAGCATCAGCCAGTGTACTTCCACCCTGGATATCATTGGAGACTTGCTTTATTGCAGATGCGAGTTTTTTATTTTCTGTTTGAGAGGAAAGTATATCAAGGCATTGTACCAGAGTAAGCCCGGCAGATGTCATAGCTGAAAACTGTCTGGTAAAACGGCCGATATCCTGCAATTTTACTTTATTTAGAAAAGAAAAATCTATATTTAGTGCATCATTTTTAATAGATACAGGCCTTACTTTCTTTTTCCGAAGAAGACTGATTACTTCATTTTTATTTGAAGCATTAATTTCACCTTTAACCTGTTTACCAGATGAAGTAACTCCAATATAGGAAAAACGAGCCATTTCAAAACTCCTGAAAGAAATTATGCACAATATCCTAGAAACGTTACAAAAATCGGATGTTTCATTTTAAGTTGATCCTATGATTTTTGCCAGTTGTTCAGGATCCGGACTTCTTCCTATTGCATCTTTTTTACTGATAATTCTTCTTTGATATAATCTCTGTAATTCTGAATTCATTGTTTGCATACCATATTTCTGCCCAATTTCAATTATGCCTTGAATCTGATGTACCTTGTCATCACGAATCAAGGAACGCACAGCCATTGTTGCAATAAGTATTTCACAGGTTAAAACCCGTCCACCACCTATCCTCGGTAAAAGAGACTGGCTGATAATACCTTCTAGTACCATGGAGAGCTGAGCCCGAACAGTGGCTTTCTGATCAGAAGGAAACACATCAATAATACGATTAATGGTTTGCGCTGCAGAGTTTGTGTGTAAAGTAGCAAGAGTTAAATGTCCGGTTTCTGCAATACTTAAAGCAGCCTGAATTGTTTCAAGATCGCGCATTTCACCAATCAGAACAACATCAGGATCTTGACGCAGTGCTACTCTCAGGGCTGCGGTAAAACTATCCGTGTCCTGATGAACTTCTCTTTGGTTAATAATACATTTTTTATGTTTATGTACAAACTCTATAGGATCTTCAATAGTTAAAATATGCCCTTCACGTTCATTGTTTATCTTATCAACCATTGCTGCAAGTGTAGTACTTTTTCCACTTCCAGTTGGCCCGGTAACTAAAACCAGTCCGTTTGGACGTTCAGTTAATTTGGAAACAATCGGTGGTAAACCTAGTTCTTCGAGCGGCTTTATCATATAGGGGATCTGCCTTATAGCACAGGTACAACATCCTCTTTGAAAAAAGACATTAGCTCTGTAACGGGAAAGGTTCTGAACTCCAAAAGAAAAATCAACTTCCTTTTTTTGCTCGAAAATCTTTTTTTGGGTTTCATTCATAATGCTGTAAGCAAGTTTATATATCTGTTCAGGTGACAGACGTTCGGTATTTGTAGGAGTTAATTTCCCGTCAACTCTGTATAACGGAGCAGAACCTGCTGTCAGGTGTAAATCTGAAGCATTCAGTTCAGACATTCTTTTAAGCATCTCATGAATTGAAAGCATAATTTAAAAGTACTATTCTATTTGAGTAAAGAAAAGTTATTTTTGTAAAATTATAATGTTAATCAGTTTATACAGGTTCTTTTTATATTCAAAAAAAGTTAAGATCAGAAGTAATATTATAACTTGTGAAGGCATCTCTAAAATACTTCTATTTGCAAAGGTTCGATATTACACACAACTCATCAATAGTTTTTAATTCGTTGCACTGAGCACCTCTTCAATAGTTGTAAGCCCTGATTTGAGTTTTTCCAGGGCAACACCTCTCAAAGTGCTCATACCTTCAGCAATTGCCTTTTCCTTAATTGTGTACGGCGGGGCTTTAGATATAATCATTTCCTGAATTTCAGTATTCACTGGCAATACTTCATACAGTCCACATCTGCCCTTGTAGCCGGTATTATTGCACATGGCACAACCTTTTCCCTGAAATACAGTTAAATTTTTTTGATCTTCCGGTGAAAGATTCAGAAAAGGAAATAATTTATGCTTATTTTGATCTACAGGTGTCTTGCAGTTCGGACAAATCAGTCTGATAAGGCGCTGGGCAACAATAAGTCTTACAGCAGAAGCTGCCAGGAAGGGATCAATTCCCATATCTGTTAATCTGGTCAGAGAACTTGCCGAATCATTTGTATGTAAAGTGCTTAATACTAGGTGTCCGGTAAGTGCGGCTTTTACTCCAATTTCAGCAGTTTCCAGATCCCTGATCTCACCAACCATTATTATGTCAGGATCCTGTCGGAGAAAAGAACGTAAAGCAGCTGCAAAAGTTAAACCGATGTTACCATTAATGTTAATCTGGTTAATCCCATCTATATTGTATTCAACCGGATCTTCAGCTGTCATAATGTTTACATCAGGTTTATTTAATGTATTTAAGGCAGAATAAAGGGTTGTCGTTTTTCCACTTCCAGTTGGGCCAGTAACAAGTATCATTCCATATGGGGCTCTCAGGGCTTCATCCAGATGCTTGAGACCTAAAGAAGGAATACCGAACTTTTTCATATCAAGCATGAGGTTTGATGCATCAAGAATACGCATCACTACCTTTTCTCCAAATATTGTTGGTGTTGTGCTAACACGAATATCAATAGTTTTGTAACCCATTTTTATTTTGACTCTTCCATCCTGAGGAAGCCGTCGTTCAGAAATATCAAGATCTGCCATGATTTTGATTCGTGATATTACTGAAGATTTCAGACGGTAGGGCAGTGGTGTCATTTCAATCAATTTTCCATCAATCCGGTATCTGACCCTTAATATTCTCTGGTATGTCTCTATATGTATATCGCTGACATTCTTCCGAACCGCTTCAAGTATAAGATG
Source organism: Fibrobacter sp. (assembly GCA_012728995.1). Taxonomy (GTDB): domain Bacteria; phylum Fibrobacterota; class Chitinivibrionia; order Chitinivibrionales; family Chitinispirillaceae; genus JAAYEB01. The sequence continues at coordinate 8,466 of JAAYEB010000379.1, forward strand.
ATTTACTAATTTTACTACAGGTGCTTCGGTTATTTCATTTACAATGTCTTCAGGTTCACCATCTTTCTCTTCTGATAAAATTTCAAAGTTATCATTTTTTATATCATTGATAATAGAATCAACTTCGTGAGACGATTCATAATTTAGATTTATTGCCTCCTGAATCTCTTTGGAATGTGCAAGAACTGGTTTTATAGTGTAACCAGTCAGAAATTTAATCGCATCAAGCATAAAAATGTTCTTGGGATCGCTTATGGCAACTGTCAGGATACGGTTAATTTTGTTAATCGCAATCATGTTATATTTCTGTGCCATATCAAAAGGAATTAATTCGACTATGGAATGATCAAATTCAAGATCTTTAAGACTCAGCTTTCCCTGACTCAGTTGTTTGGAAAGAAAATGGTTGATTACATTTTCATCTGTTATGGCACCTGTAGCAATCAATGCATCACCTAACAAACAACTGTGAGATGTTTGAAATTTTAATCCCTCCAGAAGCTGTTGTTTAGTGATTATCTTGTTTTCAACCAATAATTCGCCAAGCTTTTTAGGCATAAATTTTTTATCTTGTCTATTCTTCGAATAAAAATCGATTCGATACGTAAATTCTCACAATATCTGCATGTTTGACCAATTTTTCAGGTTTGAAGTTTTTCAATAAACCCATACGATAGAAAACCTGGAAAATATCGACGAGATATTCCCACGTTATGTGTACCAGCTAAGACTGTTTTCATTTTCACTGGCTATGAACCTGATCTATGTATAAAAATAAACTCTCATCCATTCAAATATCCTTTCCTGATCCATAATTATACAGTTATGAATTAAATTCATCAATATTAATACAATCACAAAAAAGCATATAGGACGAGCATATATTTTAACGAGATCTGAATGAATGCGATTAATTGATCATATATGACTGCCAGAGAGCCGCACCGACGCATAAAGGGATTTTAAGTTATGGAGATTATATCGATCAGATAAATAATCGAACAAGTAATGTTATCTCGATGTTGTTGTCGGAATTCATAAACATTCAATCTATATTACATAATTACATCCGGGCAATTACTAAGATCAGCTTAAAGTAAATTTAATCCAGTTCAAGAGTATTTAATGATGTGATTTTAAAAACTGTTTCAGAGTGAAACTTGTCCGGGTAAATCACATTGCTGTAA
>JAAYEB010000380.1 GCA_012728995.1 Fibrobacter sp.
GCTGTAGTTACCGTTGATGCTGCCATTATTGCCCCCCAGGGGATCTCACCATGAAGACCCTGAAAAAGTGAAATCCCTACCGGTACGGTGCGGGCGGTATAATCTGTTGTCATCATAAGAGCAAACATAAATTCATTAAATGCCGATATAAATGCAAGGAGCAGTGTCGAGAACATACCCGGAGCTGCTACTGGCAATATCACATGTATGATTGCCTGTAAAGGTGAACACCCATCAATATATGCAGCTTTGTCCAGATCACGGGGTATTTGTGAAAAATAGCTTATAAGAATCCATAATGAGAGCGGAAAAATCCACGCTGTGTACGGGAGTATCAACCCGGTATAGGTGTTGATTAATCCGGCATCCGCTATAAGACGAAAAAGATATCCGACAATACTGATTTGTGGAAACATAGACAGAGTCAGTATTGCAATAAGCAACCATATACGTCCCCTGAAATGGAATCTTGTAAAAGCATAAGCACCTGAACCTGCTGCAGCAGTACAAATGATTGCACTGACAAATGAAATCACGATACTATTCAGGCAATAGCGCATGAAATGAAGCGATTCTGTTGTCAAAATCTCCCTGAAATGCTTCAACGTAAAAATGTATCTATTGCCCAGAAAATCTGCCCTTTCGCTCAGACTCATTGAGATCATGAATAGAACAGGTGTAAGTACGAACAGAAGAGCAATTATCAATGCTGCATAATAGAGGAATTTCTGGATTCTCTCTTCGTTCACGAAACCTCCCGGGAAAACTGTCCCAAACGGATTACCACAAGAGACAAAAGGAAAGCACACAAAAAAATAACTACAGAGAGAGTTGAACCATACCCGTAATCGCCCCCGATAAAATATTTATACCCCAGAAGGGACAATGAAGTAGTAGAGCCGCCAGGTCCACCTGATGTAAGAATGTAAATGAGATCAAAAATCCGAAGCGCATCAATGGTGCGAAAAAGCAAAGCTACTACTATAACCGGCCGAAGAAGCGGAAGTGTTATGGAAAAAAATCGTTTGACAAAAGAAGCCCCGTCAATTCTTGCCTGCTGATACAACGTTTCCGGTATTGACGAAAGTCCGGCAAGAAGAATTATTGCAACAAAAGGCATTGTTTTCCATAAATCTGCAAGAACTATTGCAATGAATGCCCCTGAAGCTGTTCCGAGCCAGTTTACAGGATCAAAACCGGCCATGGAAACAAGATAATTGGCGAGCCCATAATTTACATTGTATATTACTTCCCATATTCTTCCGGTAACTGCTGCAGGTATTGCCCAGGGTATTAAAATAATTGCCCTTATTACACCCCTGAAAGGTGATTTTACATGCATCAATAGTGCAAGCCCCATACCCGATACTGTTTCGAGCGGCACGGAAACCAGTATAAAAAGAATTGTAAACCCTAAAGATTGTCTGAAAGCACTGTCGTTAAACAGGCGGATATAATTATCCAGCCCTGCCCACTGCCGCTTCATGAAAGTTATATCACTTATCAAACTTGTAAACAAAGTCCCGAAAACCGGTATCAGTATAAATATTACAAGAAACGCAATACCCGGGAAAAGAAATCCGGCTATCCAGAGAAAATCTGATGATATATTCCTTTGCTTTTTACTCATGTTTTTTTATTGATTGGAGTATTGCGACACTATTTTTCCAAGCTCGCTTTCACATTCGGTAAAAGCCTTGTCAAGTTCCATTCTGCCTGCCATAACAGCATTAAGATAACGCTGCAGAACCGAAGACATATAGGAATAGTGAGGAACGAGTGGCCGTGTCACAGCATGTCTGAAAACATTCTTGAGAATTTCAGCATGCGGAATTGTTTTCTGCACCTCTACATTATCATAAATATCCACTCTTCCCGAATTCCATCCAAGTGATGTAACAAATTCTGTCTGTACCTCTGAAGACAGGATATAATCGATACAGGTAAATGCGTTCTCTTTATTTTTTGAAAAACGGGACAACCCGATATGCCATCCACCAAGTGCCGCTGCAGGTTTTCCGCCTTCAAAGTGCGGGAGTAAAGAAACACCGGTTTTATTCTTTACAGGAGAATCGGAAGCCTGATGAATTTTCCAGGCATAAGGCCAGTTACGCTCAAATAGCGCATTACCATTCTGAAATACAAGCCGTACTTCCTCCTCTTTCATATTTGTATATGTATTTGATGGTGACAGTTTGTGGGTATGAATCAGATCCCGCATGAATTTCACAGCTTTTCTGTTCTGCTCTGTGTCAAAAACCGGTTGGGATTCACTCAACACTATGCCTCCATTATTTGAACTGGCAAATTCAAGAAAATTGCAAACCAGACCTTCATATTGTGCACCCTGCCATACAAAACCGGTAAAATTTCTATTCTTCTTTCTCTCTTCTTCTGTAATTTTCAGTGCGCAGGAAACGAGTTCATCCCAGGTTGCAGGAGGTCCAGAATAGCCATACTTTTGGAGTAAATCTTTTCTATAATACAACAGACCACCATCAACATAAACCGGTAAAGCTATCAGTTTATCGTTATATGTATCAGCCTGCCTTACAACAGGTTCGAAAAAGGATTCAACCGGCAGATTATGTTTCTTCATGTATGGTTCGAGTGGCTCAAGCCACTCTGATGCAGCAAACTGTGCAATCCAGGCAACATCCATAAGGAATATATCAGGAGTACTCTTTCGTGCACGCAATGAAGTAACAAGGTTCTGGCGGCGCTGATCCGTATCGGTTGGTTGACGAATTAACTGAAGCTTAATGCCTGTTTTTTCCTCACATTCTGAAGCTGTCTTTTCCCAAAAATCGATTTCTGATGGAGCTCCTCCTACTGCAAGGACCACAGTATTGTCATTTAAATCTCCTCCACAGGAAATTATCAGCATCAAAACCGGTAACAGGAGCAGCAGTCCTCTTTTTGACAAAAGAAACATATGAGCCTCCGTTCAATATAGTGTATTTATGATTTCACAACTCATGATTATCAACATATAAACTGTTCAGACACCATTTCCGGCTTTTGGATCTATTCAAAAAGTACTAATTAGTATCTGTATTGGCAAATCAGGAAAAGGAACCGGTGTAATTTCCCATTTTGTTCCTCCCCGGTAATTAAATGAAAATGTACAATCTGGTCCTTGATTTTCTTAAGTGATACAGGGATGTCCTCACCACAGGACAAGATTCTTCACTGTTTCAATATAAATGAATTCGATTAAATTGTACTTGTCCCGAGTGAACTGCCACAAGTACAAATAAATACACAAAAAAACATCGATTTTATGAGTACAAGCTTTTTACCAATCAGAAAAAAACAGTTAGAAATAAAATTCGGTTTCTTAATTGCGTTACAGTTTTGATATAGACTACTATATTGAAAGGATATCACTCATGGCAAGAAAAAAACACTCCAATGAGCATGGTCGTGAAGCGAATCGTCCTGAAGAAATACCAAAACAGGGTTGGAAAGATATTGCAGTTCGGGTCAAAAACCAGATCTCAAAGGATAATGTAAATATTATTTCTGCAGGAATCTCATACTATGCATTCCTGGCTATTTTTCCGGCAATAGCAGCAATTATCGCGATTTATGGTCTTGTTACAAATCAACAGACAGTTCAAAGACAGCTTAATGCTCTTTCAAATGTTCTTCCTCCACAATCAAGTGAACTGATTCAGCAGCAATTAACGCAGATTGTGCAGGGTTCTCCAACTGCTTTGGGCTGGGGATTGGTAATAAGTATCGTTTTAAGCATCTGGAGTGCAAACAGAGGAACAAAAGCCCTTTTTCAGGGTATCAATATTGCCTATGATGAAGAAGACCAGAGAAGTTTTATTAAAGGGAATGCCATTACCCTTCTATTTACGTTTCTTGGAATCATCACGGTAATTATAAGCATGGCATTGGTAGTTGCCTTCCCCGCAATAATCGGAAGCCTCAACCTTCCGGCCGCAACCGGATTTCTTGTCCAGGCGGCAAGATGGATACTTCTTCTGGCAGTGATAATTATAAGCCTTAGTGTTATTTATCGTTACGCTCCTGACAGGGAAAACCCGAAATGGCGATGGGTAAGCTGGGGTTCTGTGACTGGTACAGTTCTCTGGGTTGCAGGATCTTTACTTTTTTCTTTCTATATTTCCAACTTCGGAAATTATAATGCTACATACGGATCTTTGGCTGCAGTTGTTATACTTCTTTTATGGTTTTATCTGAGCGCATTTTCCATCATGCTTGGTGCTGAAATCAATTCAGAAATTGAGCACCAGACAAAAAGAGACACCACGTCCGGAAAGAGCAAACCAATGGGGAAACGTGGTGCTCATGATGCAGATGATTTGGGAAAAGCAGCCTGACCGGTTTTTTAATAACAATAATTATTGCGTTTGATTAGTGGTATAATCTAATTTAACATGAATAAATATTATTCATTAATAACTTGTGCCCAGGCCCGGGAATTACAATATTGAATATCTTGGTACAAGTAAACCTATAACAATTCTGTTTGTTTTTTGTCTGTTTTAAAAGCAGTTACCCAAAAAGGTAAAACCGAAATGAAAAAAGTTACTGTTGGTTTAATCGCTTTTCTTTTCCAATTATCTCTTTTTGCACAAGTGGATTCAATGGAAAATTCAGAAAACATTCCTGAATTAACAATAGAAGCCACCACCTCTGATACGCAATTAACAGCAGAGATTGTTGACAGCACCATCGAGGATACTGTAACCGATTCATTCCCGCCAATTGAAAAAATGCCTGAACTGGTTACATTTGTTGAAGCTCAGTATCCGGAGGATCTGGTAAAAAAAGGTATTGAGGGTACGGTAACTCTGGAGCTTCTTGTAAATGAGTCCGGTTATGTTGACAGTGTGAATTTGATTAAAGGGATTGAGCCACAACTCGATAAAAATGCGATGGAGGCATCTAAACAATTTAAATTCTCACCGGCTGTTGCTGATGGTGAACCGGTAGCAGTTTTGTTACAGTATGAATACCGTTACAGTATAAATGAAACTGTTGATTCGATTGCCGACTTGATTAATTTCAGTGGTACATTGCTGGAAAAAGGGACCAGAACACCGATTCCTGATGCGATTGTGGTCGCTGCATTTTCTGATTCGTCATCAGATACATCGCTGCCTCTCCCTTTTGGTCGTTATATTAAGAAAATCGGGTCAATCGAGGGACAACATCTCGACGAAGATAAAATAGTAACCGAATCGGATTCGCAGGGAAGATTCTCTTTTCACAGCCTTCCTGCCTGCAGCTTAGAAATCACAGTTATCATCCCGGGTTACAATGTTTTTAAAACAAAGGAAACGATAAACAAAACCGAGGAGATTGTAGCACGATACTACATACAACGTCAGTCTTATTCTGATTATGAAATAGTTGTTTACGGGAAAGCTGAAGAGAAAGAGGTCAGCAGACGTCAATTATCCATTCAGGAAGTCAGGAAGATTCCGGGACTGGGTGGTGATGCTATAAAGGTCATACAGGCCATGCCTGGTGTGGCACGTCCTACATTGGGTGGTGGACAGGTTATTGTTCGCGGGAGCCCGTCATGGGATTCACGATACTATCTTGACGGAGTTATGCTTCCATTACTCTACCATTTCGGTGGACTGAAATCTGTATATAACTCTGAAGCGTTAGAGTCAATTGACTTCTATCCAGGAGGTTTCGGCACCCGTTATGGCGGAGCTGTTGGCGGGGTAATTGAAATTAATGGAAGGAAACCGAAATCCGACAGGATACATGGTCAGGTTGATATAAGTAATGTTGATGGTTCCCTGTTTCTGGAAGGTCCGGTAAATGAAAAGGTATCTGTGTTGGTATCCGGTAGACGGAGTTTTATAGGAGAGTTTATAAGCCTTGCTACAAAACTTGCAAAAGATCAGTTTCCGGCAACGGTTTCTCCTTTTTATTGGGATTATCTGGCAAGAACCGATTTTAACTTTTCAAAAAATAACAACCTGTATTTTTCACTGTTTGGTTCACGCGACAGTATGGCGTTAATTTTTCCCGATATGAGAGCTGGTTCTGAAGAGATTGATGAAGCCAAAGACCGTATGGGAATGAACATAACCTTTCATACTGCAATAACCGGTTGGGATGTATCCTTGTCGCAACATTGGAAAAACTCACTTCGATTAAGTCTTATGTATGCAAGGTCAGATATGTCAATATTTGGTCTTGTAAAACAGAACGAAAACGATCTCGGATTTCATTTTAGGGACCAGCTTACATTCAAACTCAATAATCAACTTTCATTTAATACAGGTATTGATGCGGAGCTTGCGTGGGTAGACCTTGCCCTGGTTATACCTGGCTCAAAGGGCATTTTTATAAAAGACACTACAGAAGACTGGTTATTCGGAATTGTTGGTGGATATCTGAATCTGGAATGGAAACCGTCAGAAAGACTTCAACTTATACCTGGTATAAGATACGATCACTTTCCGGAACTTGCGTATAAAGGTTCCATTTCACCTGAGTTCTGGAATTATCAGAAATTTAATAACCACCGAGGATACTCAGGAGAACCTTCACTGCGTATAAATGGACGTTACAATCTAAATGACGATCATACTCTCAAAGCAGCTATAGGAAATTACAGTCAAACCCCGCAGCCATTGGGTCAGGTAATTCATGAGGTCTGGGGCGAACCGTCTCTTCATGCAACAAAAGCAGCCCACTATGTTACTGGTTATGAATGGCAGATAACCGACCTTATCAATTCCGATATTCAATTTTATTACAATAAACAATGGGACATTCCTGAATTTGCTCAAGAAAGTGATATGGAAAGTGATTACAGAAAATTGTGGGTTAGTAATGGTAAAGGGCGCATGTATGGCATGGAACTGATGCTCAGACATCTGCAGTCCGAAAAGTTTTTCGGATGGATATCCTATTCTCTTTCCAGAAGTGAACGATACGATCGTGAGGAAAAAGAGTGGGTAGTATACAATAAAGATCAGACCCATAACATTCAGGTCTTAGGTAGTTGGCATCTGAAAAAAAATTATGATCTCGGGTTTCGTCTGAGATATGTAACCGGAGATCCAAAAACACCTGTAATCGGAGCTGTAGAGATGGAAAACTGGAGTTATTTCGAGCCACAATACGGAAAAACCAACTCTTCAAGAATGGATCCGTTTTTTCAGCTTGATTTGAGAATGGATAAAAAATTCATTTTTGCCAAATGGATTTACTCGTTCTATGTTGATCTGCAGAATATAAGCTGGTTTTTTTACAAAAGCCCGGAAATGGAAATCTATAATTATGATTATACGGATAAAACGACTTTCAGCATGTTTCCAATGCTGGCTACCGGTATGAAAGCCGAGTTTTAGGAGCAGATATGAGAAAATTCCTGTATATATTACCCCTTTTTATCAGCTGTATCTCGTTTCCAACGAGTTACGACAGAATCGAACCAGACAAAGTCCGTTTACTTGACTTTATTTATGAACCGGCTGAAGCAGCTCCCGGGGATACAGTAACTGTAAAAGCCATTTTCAGCGGCAGAAAAATTATGCCCACCGACCTGACATGGAAAATTTCCTATACTGTAGTCACAAATCTGTATGGCGTAAATACTGCATTAGACACTCATCTTCTTGAACAAAATGCACAATTGTGCTCGTTCAGTGATTCAACTACCTGCATTTCATTTGATATGGTCATTCCTGATGATATACTGCAAAAGAATCCGACAATTCCAGAAAACTGGCAATCCGAACTGCCCGATGAATTTGTTAATTCGATTCCCGAACCTTTTCGTTCTATGAACAAAAAAACGATCCTGGATTCAATTCATTCACTTGCAAACCTGGTTAACGAAACTGATGAAAATTTATTACAATTAATAACAGCAAACAACAACACTTTTTCAACTGTACTCCCCCGTCTTCTTCAGGCATTATCTGTGCAGATCCGTCTTTATGCACAGATAAAAGGCGCACATACCATTGAGAGTAATTACATCGTGCGGTATAACACCCGGTTTTCTAAACTATCACAAGCAGGTATTTATTTAAACAGAAACCCTGTTATTGATTCGATCGGAGTATACAAGGTAAAGGGTAAAAATCTTTTTTCCTATAATCCCGAAAAAAACAAGCATGAATTTTTCAGACTTTACGAAACACATGAAACAGTTGATGATGCCCCGGCAATTCCAATTGAAAAAGGATACTCCTATTTTTTGGCATCATTTACCAGTCAAAAAGATAAAGAGATGACAATAGAAGGCAATATAATTGAAGAGCAGCACTGGACTGAATGGTACTACCAGCTAAACAAAAATGAAATCGACGGAGTGTCGGTTGATGATTATCTGATGATAGGAGGAATGGGTGATTCAGTATCTCAACTAATCGCACCTGCAGATAAAAGAATAAAATCTTTTGTTTTATGGTTGAAAGTGACCGACAGGCTTCTTAATGTAATCAATCGCCCTCAGGGGTCAACAGTCAAGGAGTTCAAGGGAAGTTTTGAGTACAAATAAACATCCGGATCATTCATTATGTAATCAAACAAGAAATAATTAAGCTTAAAATGGTCCTTTGATACCTGGGATATTATAAAAAGTATAAAGCTAATGGTTTTTTGAAATAATTGAAGGTTTTTAAAAGCGGGAGACGGGGCTCGAACCCGCGACCTTAACCTTGGGAAGGTTACACTCTACCATTGAGTTACTCCCGCGAAGTAGTTTCTAAAATATATCCTCATAAAGTTCAATGTCAATAGCACTTTTCTTGTAATCAGGTTCTGTACAACGTATTTTTGAACACGCATTATTAATAATCATCTTTTCCAGAAAACTTTTTCTGAAAAATTTAACCGGGCTTAATCTCTACACACTGGACAACACAGTTTTCCTGGTATCCTGATATATATTTCTTGTTTAATACGGAGATTCGCCAAAATCAGGAATAATGGGAGTTTAAATTGCAGTTGCACGCTTGATCGCTTATTGTTCAGGAATGAAAAATACCGGCAAAATTGAGTGTTTAAGAGCATATTTTTATTTAATCTTATAAAAATACTAAAATTTCATGCATTATTATTAATAAAACACAACATTATTAATAAAAAACTACTGAATATCAGAATAATTTCAGTAATTTTGTTTCAGGGATTATTTTTGTTATTCTGTTTTAGTAATTATGTAAGGAGAATGAATGTCTGAACGAATCTCTATGGAAAATGGTGTACTGAATGTGCCGGACAAACCAGTAATACCCTTCATTGAAGGAGATGGTACCGGACCGGATATCTGGCGTGCAACAAGTTACGTACTCGAAAATGCTGTAAAAAAAGCCTATAACGGAAAAAGGGAAATAGTCTGGAAAAAAGTTTTAGCCGGTGAAGAAGCCTTTAACAAAACTGGTAACTGGCTTCCTGATGA
>JAAYEB010000002.1 GCA_012728995.1 Fibrobacter sp.
TGATTTACTGCTTGATGAATTGCTTTTTCTGGACATAATGGCTCCTTTTTGGTTAGTGTTTAAAAATACCAACGGAACCACCTAAAATCTCGATTAAAAACTGTTCAAATTTTTCATACCATCACATCCTGTTGCTGAAAATATAGTTAACCGTAATTTTTCAACAAAAAAACCAAATCAGGTTTGGGTAGCAGACATCACTTATCTGAAGAGTAAAAAAGGATGGTTGTATCTAACCGTTTTTATAGACCTTTATTCTCGTATTATAGTTGGATGGAGTATCAGTGATAACCTTGGTCATAAATCGGTTGTTACAGCCTTACAAAGGGGCATATGGAGACGAAAACCCTATAAAGGCCTGCTGATTCATTCAGATCGAGGTATCCAGTTCTGTTGCGATGGCTTTGTAAAAGTTATAAAAAAGAACAAATTCGATCAAAGTATGAGTCGTAAAGGTAACTGTTGGGACAATGCGGTTGCGGAATCATTTTTTAAAACATTAAAAACGGAGTTGATTTATCATGTAAAACTACTTGATCTTAATCATGCACAGCATGTATTATTCGATTACATAGAAGGGTTCTATAATTGTAAACGGATCCATTCAAAACTTGGTGATTTAAGTCCTGCCGAGTTTGAAACACTTATGAAAAAAAATGCTGCTTAAAATAGTGTCCATTTTTTCGGGACAATTCCAAGCCGGTCAGTCAAGGCGCAGCCAAGCAATAAAACTCCGGGTGAACCGGCAATCCGGATCCTTGGTGAATTGAGAAGATCAGTGTATTTCTGATTTTTCCTAAAAACGTAACTATTCACAGGTTATCACACGCCCCCAAACGGAAGTTTCAGAGCTGCAAAAAACTATCGCGGGGGTCGTGTGCGCTCAGCGGACATGATGAACTGGTCTTGAATAAGAATATTCTTTTACGCTGAGCGCATAAGCCCCCGACGTTTGAAGACAAAGTCGGGATTTGAATATTATAGCCTCTGGTTGTACCAACCGGGATAAGCAGCACCTACTCAGCCAAGCAATAATACTCCAGATGAACCGGCAATCCGAGTCTTTACACTCCGGTAAGAAAAATAGGAAATAATTTATCGTTGAATGTGGGAAATATTAAATCGATGTTGACATTACACCCATAGATGCAGCTTCCTTTCATAGCCCAACATAGGTGAATAGCTTCCTGAAAAACAAGATCCTTTGCCTATAGGTAGCGAGGGAAAGGATGGGGGACACATTCCCCCATACCCCTTTGAAAAAGATCGTTTATCAGTTATTTAAATAAAAAACCTGATGGGAACTTTTAATTGTCGTTATGGGTAAGTATAATTGTCGCTAACCAGTGACCGGGATTTGAATATTATAGTCTCTATTTGTACCAAAAGCTCCAAGTGAACCGGCAATTCGGGTCTTTATACTAATTGAGAATAATCGAAAATAAAGACCTTATACTTAAAAACATGAATGGTTTTAAGATCCAAAAAGGACTTTTTCTGGCTGGTTTTGAAGTGCCAATAAGTGGCCTATTTTGAAGTGCCCACCGACAGCGATTACGGCAATCCGAATCTTTATACTCAGTATGAATATTCGGGAATGATTTATCGGTGCTTGTTAATCATATCCTTAGGTGCTCTTATCTGTTTGGTAAGGGCACTTTTTTTATCTGATCGATTTTAAACCGAAATAAAATGAGAAAACTACCGGATTTAATCTGAGAATTTATCCTGAGATAATTTTAGAAACTACAACAATGTCAAATATCTGGTTTTGAGTTCCAAAAAGTGCCCATCTCTGGCTTGTTTTGAGTGCCAGCTAACAGAGCAATATACGGAAATATTCCGAAAAACCCGATAAAATCTATAATATCCTTGAAAGGATGTACCCTTCATTGAAAAAAAATAGAGTTATTTGCAAGAAATCAAAAAAGGGATTTGAGAAGTGGGGAGTTTAAAAAATATTCTTAAATAAGTTATAAATCCCAAAAATCATAAGAAAAATGCTTATCATTATGATCTGTACCTTTGCAATAACGGTATGCATTTCTTTATCCTTTTGTAACACATTAGTTTTATTTCTGTAATAATGAGTTGTACTTTTTTGAGCTAATTTATTTCTAAATACGAAAAATAGTACACTTGCAGTTATGAGAATAACACCAATAATCATTTCAGCATCTACCATATTAATTCGCTTTTCTAAAATTGAAATAATCCCATCCAGAATTTTGGATTATTAAAATTATTCATGAAGGTCTTTATTGGGTTTGCAAAATCATTGATGACGGTGCCTGTTACATGTGAACGGACACCAACAGGAAATGGACCACCACCAAAACCAATTGAGAAACTATGTGATGTTTTACCACCTGCAAGAGGAATATTTGCTTGATAACCACCTCCAGGACCTGCAAAAAAACCAATACCATTATTTGAAGCAGGTCCTGCAAGATCAGTTATTGCAGCATTTTTGGAATAGGTGAAATCAAAAGTTACGGCTCCACCTGCTCCTCCTTCAGCACCACCTCCTGCTGATGAATATGTTCCAAAAGTTAATCCATATTTTTCATCATAACCAAAAGCGACACCATAACTAGCCTGTCCACCAACACCACCACCCCCACTAGCAGTAATACCGAATTGGTAAGTATCAACTAACATACCTGCAGCATCAGCTAAAGTACCAAACGTTCCAATTGATTTTGAAGATGCTACCATAAGCCCTCTGCCATATGCAGTATTTGGAAATCGACTAGGTGGAGCTGATGTTCCAAGCCCGAAACTTTTGACTCCAATCGCATTCTCAATACCACTACCAAGAGAAGCACCCATCATCATCCCTTGTAAAGCACCTGACCAACTCCAGTCCTCACCACTTATTGCACCACCAATTAAACCACCTGCTGCAAATCCTATTGCACCACCAA
>JAAYEB010000381.1 GCA_012728995.1 Fibrobacter sp.
CATTATTAACAAGAAATCCCCGGGAGTTTCGTGATGCAATGATAGCTGAACTTTTTTTGGGGCCAGCCCAAAACGTTTCAGTCTTTTTTCCTGATCTTTTTGGCATGAAAGAGATATATAATAAGCCGGGAGTTATGGATACAAAAAACTGGAAATTGAGAGTACCACGATACTTTCGTGATTTTTATGTCGGCCAGACAGAATCCGGTAATGCACCTAAACTAGAAAAGTGTATGGCAATGGCGTTACGGGTAAAATTTAAAGATAATCCGGAGATTGAAAAACTGTGCAGGAATTTGGAAATGTAAAAGATGGATTTCATTATTTGTTCGAAAGATGTATTTTAATGTTCAGGTTTTTGGCGTAAAGATTGAAACTGAAAAATCCTGGATATTTTTCAAAACAAAAGAATGAATTAAGGAGTTGGGCATGAAGGTTGTTATGACTGTTACGGCTATCTACGATGTTCCGGATAATACCGAGTTTGTTGAAGTCGAGGAAAAGGGTGAATCTTATGGTATGCATATAGTTGTTGATGGGCATAAATTTCAGCCCGTTGTTGAATTTCTTGAATATCAGGGAAAAGTTGAGGGGAATCATAGTTGGGGTGAACCTGATGAAGAGGTTGTTAACAGGATTTATGATGGAATAGAAGATGAAGCGTATACTTTAATGTTGGTAAAAAATAATGATGAGGAAGAAAATCCGATAGATTAAACCAAATAGTAACGACTCTATTACAATAGTCTTCGCGGACATTGGCATTTTAAGAATTAAACCGGACATTCCACAAAGGTTGATTCAACAGTTTCGTATTTCGACTATGCCGGCAACTGTGTTGGGGGTTTAATAATTACCCCTCGGGGTGTCGGCATTCAGTCTGTATCTTGTGTTATCATGATTCAATTCCGATACCGACCCCGAAAAAAGCCGGGAAACAGAACATACACAGTAAATCTTCCTTGCGGTAGTGCGTTTCGAGCAGTTCATCATAAATTGATTGTCTCCATTCAGGTTAAATAAATGGAGAATAAATATTTATCTGAATAAACTTTAGTCGATTAAAAAATTTACGACCTTGTGTTCCCAGGAGAATACTTCACGTTGAGGTTATATTTACTCGTTTTCAAACAGGTCGGAAATTTCTCTGTCCTCCCAAAGATATTTTGCTTTATCTGACCATTTATCGATGTGTACTGTGTTAAGTTTGGGGTTGTCTTTCATTTCGGCAACCCTGGTCGAGTGCAGGCTGCTGAATACGCCAATGTATGAATTTGCCTTTTTGAAATCTCCAAGTTTCAGATTTAACGCGACAATTAAATAAATAACCTGCATCTCAATCTCTTCCTGGGGACAATTGGATGTTTTAAATGCTTCTTCAAAATAACTAAGTGCTTCTATGAGAACTTTTGTGTTGTCCTGGTGGACCTCTTTCATAATGTAAGCTATGCGAAGAGCATACGATCCAAGTTTGTAGAATGCGTAAGGCTGTTCATGCCAGGCTTCCACTTTGGCTCTTGCCATCGCAAGTCTGTAAGAAGCTATTGCTGAGTTGTCAAGTCTTGGATGTTTGAAATAATCCGCATAGTCGTTAACATTTTTGATTATTTCCTTTCTCTCTTCAGTTTTTTCTTTCAAAGCTGAAATCAGATTGCCGGAAAGCTGACCCTTAATCCAGGAGTTGTTCGCACTGCTTTTTCTGGAGAAATCTTTTTTATCTGGTGATGCGAAAAGGCATTGAGGGCAAACTGTTACTGTAATATATGAAAAATCACAACTTCTGAATCCACCTGCACCTTCATACAACGGAACAAGAAACTTGTTAAGAGTTATTTGCTGGCTTTTTGCCTTTAGTTCATAGCAAGGGATCTGATCCTTGTAACAAACCGGACATTTCACCATAATTTGAAACAGTGGGTCATCTCCTGTATCCATGGGGTTAAGTTTCTTTAGACGAGCATCCCTGACATCTTTCATTTCCCTGATTTTTTTCATATCTATTAATGGTCCATAGCGCTCAATATATTCATCTACCAGATCTGGATCGTTAAGGAACAGATTGAGCCGCCTTTTTACTTCTGTTACATCAACTGTCATTTTTTGCCCTTTCAAAAGAAATACAGTTAGAAGATATTTCCCAGGTAGAAAAAAGCTGCACAAGAAGCCGATTCGAAAAAAGTGCATAAAAAATAGTCGTGAAGATTCTTTTTACTACAATTCTGCAATTATTACATAAACTGTAGATATTATGATTACACCCAAATTCTGCAAAAAAAAACCGGCTTAATTATTAATGTATTTTTAAGGTTTACCTACATAATTATGCAGTTTTTCGGATAAGGGGTCAACCATTATAAGGTTAAACCGGATTATCTGACTGGAGTATTGCCTGTGAAATAATTCACAAAAATATCAATTTTAACTAAAAAACTGTTGCGTTTCTATGGAGTTGATCGTATATTAGTTGTGAAAAAAATAACAGGTGGTTTTAAAATGATTCCTTTTCCAGCTATAAATCGTCTTTGTGCTCTATACAGGCTCCTTTGTGATCTTCAGGAAAGCGGCGTAGAGCGAATATCTTCTGCAGATTTAGGAAAAAAACTGGGAGTAGGTGCACATAATATTAGAAAAGATATCGCATTTCTTGGCGTTTCTTCAAGCAGTGCCAGCGGGTATGATATAAAGGGTTTGAAACAGTTGATTTCGGAAAAGTTTGAATTCAATACCGAAAAAAAAGCATGTATTGTTGGTTTAGGGCGCCTTGGTACTGCAATTATGGAGCGAAAAGACTTATGTGGGGGAGAGTTTCACATAATTGCCGGTTTCGATTCGAATATAAACAGACTGGAAACAATAAGCAGTTCAATATCTTTATATCCGGCTTACAGTATCACTGAGGTGGTCAGACGGCTGAGAATAGAACTTGCTATTATTGCAGTACCGGCTTGTGTTGCTCAGGATGTGGCAGACAAGCTTATTGACGGGGGTATAAAGGGAATTCTCAATTTCGCGCCTGTTATTGTGAAATTAGATAATAAAGAGATTTTTATCAAAAATATGGATATTTCCGGTGAGCTACGGGTTTTAAGTGCTCAAATCAAAAATTCTATCCGGTGATCTATTAACTAAACACAAGGAGATCCTGTTTATGGCAAGAGTTTACAATTTTTCTGCAGGTCCATCCATGCTGCCCGAGGCGGTTCTGAGAAGAGCTGCTGATGAAATGCTGGATTACAATGGTTCGGGTCAGTCTGTTATGGAGATGAGTCACCGGTCTTCTTTTTACGAAGAGATTATTCGTGGTGCCGAAAATCTTCTGATAGAACTCATGAATATACCACAAAACTATCATGTTCTTTTTCTTGGAGGCGGAGCATCAACACAGTTTGCAATGGTACCGCTTAATCTGGCTGGTGAAAAGAAAAAAGCAGATTATGTCAATACAGGGGCATGGTCAAAAAAAGCCATAGCTGAGGCAAAACGGTATCTTTCTGTTCGTGTGGTGGCTTCTTCGGAAGACAAGAATTTCACCTACATTCCGTATCTGGATAAGAACAGTTTTGATCCTGATGCATCCTATGTTCATATTACAACTAATAATACGATTTTCGGAACAAAATACAGAGCTGTTCCGGATACAGGAGAGATTCCACTGGTAGCTGATATGTCTTCAAACATTCTCTCTGAAGATTGTGATGTGTCAAAATTTGGTCTGATATATGCAGGTGCTCAGAAAAATATCGGTCCTGCAGGTGTTACAGTTGTAATTATCAGAGATGATCTGGTGGGAAATGCTCTGGATTTTACACCAACCATGTTGAACTATAAAACTCATGTAGATAACGGATCGATGTTTAACACTCCGCCGGCATACAATATCTATATAGCGAAAATGGTTTTTGAATGGATTAAAGAGCAGGGTGGAGTTGGAGAAATACAGAAGAAAAATGAGTTCAAGGCACAGATGCTTTACAATTTTCTTGATGACTCGAAACTGTTCAGGGGCACTGTGGTAAAACAGGATCGTTCTCTGATGAATGTACCGTTTGTCCTTCCAACAGAGGAACTCAACAAAGAGTTTATAAAAAAATCTTCAGAGAATGGTTTGGTAAACCTCAAAGGCCACAGGTCGGTTGGGGGGATGCGTGCAAGTATTTATAATGCCATGCCGCTTGATGGTGTGAAGAAATTAATTGAGTTCATGAAAGAGTTTGAAAAAACTCACGCATAGATGGGGAGAAGATACTATGTATAAAATACAGACCTTAAATAAAATTTCGCCTGCGGGATTAGAGATTTTCCCCCGCGAATTGTACGAAGTAGCTTCCGAAATTCTTAATCCGGATGCGATTCTTGTAAGGAGTGCATCTTTGCACGAAATGGAAATGCCGGCAACTGTAAAAGCTATTGCACGTGCAGGAGCTGGAGTAAACAATATTCCGGTTGAGCAGTGTGCAGAGCGTGGCATAGTAGTTTTTAATACACCCGGTGCTAATGCAAACGGAGTAAAAGAACTTGTTATTGCAGGGCTTTTTCTCTCTTCCCGAAAAGTGATACCAGGTATAATGTGGGCAAAGAATTTAATTGGCAAAGGTGATGAAATTCCGAAGCTTATTGAGAAAGGGAAGTCGAATTTTGCCGGACCGGAAATACGTGGTAAGCGATTGGGAGTAATCGGACTTGGTGCTATTGGTGTAATGGTGGCTAATGATGCTGTTGAGCTTGGTATGCAAGTGACAGGGTATGATCCGTTTATCTCAATTGAAGCTGCCTGGGGATTATCCCGTAATGTAAAGAGAGCCCGCGGACTCGAAAGTTTGCTCGCTGAGTCGGATTATGTAACGCTGCATGTTCCGTTAAATGATAAAACCAGGGGAATGATTAATCGTGAACGGTTGGCGATTATGAAAAAAGGTGTCAGGCTCCTTAATTTTGCACGTGGCGGTCTGGTTAATAACGAAGACCTGAAGAATGCATTTACTGAAGGGGTAGTCAGTGCTTATGTAACCGATTTTCCGGATGATGAAGTATTGAAGCATGAGAATGTTATTGCTTTTCCACATCTGGGTGCCTCAACTCCTGAATCGGAAGATAATTGTGCGGTTATGGCTGTTAGCCAACTGAAAAACTTTCTGGAATTCGGTAATACAAAAAATGCAGTCAATTTTCCGGATTGCGATCTTGGTATTCCCGAAAACTCCAGGGTAATTATTGCCAACAAAAATGTTCCAAATATGGTAGGGCAGATTACAACAGCCCTCGCTTCAGAAAAGATAAACATCGCTAATATGATCAATCGTCATAAAGGTGATTTCGCGTACAATATTATTGATACCGATAGTTCAATTAACGATACTGTGCTGGAAAAACTCAGGGCAATCAATGGCGTAATAATGGTAAGATTGATTAATGGAAAATAAATAAAAAAAAGGCCATGCAGGCGCATGGCCTTTTTTCTAATGTGAATTTGTGAAATCAATCAACTCTTTAAGTTTTTTAAGTGCCTTACCGGAATCGATAGATTCCTTCGCAATCGTAAAACCCTCACTGGGACTTTGCGATATACCCGCAGCAGTAATAGCAAAAGCGGAATTAAGTAAAACAATATCCCTTGCAGGACCTGTTTCACCATTTAGTATTCTTTTGATAATTTCTGAGTTAAAAGCAGCATCACCACCTTCAATTGATGATATTGGAGCTTTGTTTAAACCGAACTGTTCCGGTTCAATGGTATAAGTATTAACTTTACCGTTATTAACTTCCGAAATTCTTGTGGCTGCTGAGATCGAAATTTCATCAAGAGAATCATACCCATGAACAACATAAGCTTTATCTGTTTTCATGTTTTTCAGAACAATTGCAAGAGTTTCTGTAAGATCAGGTGAGAAAACGCCTAATAACTGTGAAGGGGCAAGTGCCGGATTGGTAAGTGGTCCCAGTACATTGAAAATTGTTCTGACACCAATCTCCTTACGTGGATTTATGGCATATTTCATTGCTTTATGTAGGGATGGAGCAAAAAGAAAGCTGATCCCAACCTCCTCAAGGCATTTAGTCATTGATTCTGGAGAAATATTCAATTTTACTCCTAATTTTTCCAGTACATCAGCACTTCCACATTTACTCGAAACGGAACGATTTCCATGTTTCGCTACAACAGCTCCAGCTCCCGCTGCAACAAATGCTGTTGCTGTCGAGATATTGAAAGTATTGGCTCCATCACCACCAGTTCCACAGGTATCAATTATATAATCACGGTTTTTTGGTAAAATATGAGTTGCTTTCTGGCGCATTACAGAAGCCGCACCGGTAATCTCCTCTGCAGATTCACCTTTTATTCTCAGCCCCACTATAAGAGCCGAGATCTGGGCGTCTGTTGCAGTACCACTCATTATTTCTGAAAAAACATCAACAGATTCTTCAATTGTAAGATTATTTCCTGCAATTACAGTTCTAATCGCTTCCTGTATATTCATGATAAATTACTCCTGATCACTTTTATTCAAAATAGGTTTTCTCAAATCAAATTGCCAATGCTCATCATGCAGGTTTTTTTTGAATTGTACCCTGATTTCAGGAAAACCCATTAAAAGAACTTATACCAACAGCTTTTAAATAAAAAAAATAGATTCTACGCTCAGTTTTTAACAATTTTACAACAAAATAAATTTAAACCTAAATGGAGACGATTAATTTACGGTGAGCTGCACAGCATCACTACCGTAGAAAGGTTTTTATGGCTGTGAAGGTCATATCTACCTTTCACCGTTGTCGCTGTCGTTGTCGTAATCGTGCACGAGTGAATATTAAACGTTCTGGATCTGATTCTTATGCAATGTCCGCGAAAAAGACTCTCGTAAAGGAATGTTACTATTTAGGTTAAAAGTAACCCGTCCTGAATTGGCCATAATTTAATTTTAGTTCATTATGAATCAAAAAATTGAAAATTCGGAAACAAACAATGGCTGTAGTCCCCCTTTGAAACATCATCAGGCAGAATTTGTAACTTCAGCTGCTTATTATAAAGACATCCCTCCTTCTAAAGGTGAGGAGTATGCGATTTTGGGTCGTTCGAATGTCGGTAAATCTTCATTTATTAATCATGTGCTTGAAAATCGCAACCTTGCAAGAACTTCAAAAAAACCGGGAAAGACATCTCTGGCAAACTTCTATCTGATAGATCGTTCGATGATGTGGGTAGATTTGCCTGGATATGGTTATGCAAAGACTTCAGGAAGTGAGCGTATCCGATGGTCGCAACTTATAGCTTCTTATTGTCAGAATCGGAAAAATCTATGTGGTGTTATCTGGCTTATTGATATCAGACATATAGGAGTAAGAGCAGATCAGGAAGCCTGTGTGTGGTTAAGGAACCTGGGGCTGGAGGTATTTCCTGTTTTGACAAAATCGGATAAGCTTACCAGGCAGCAAAGGGCTGTAAAGGCACCGGAAGCCCGCAAAACGTTTGAACTGAATCTGGAACCTGTTTTGTACAGTATTCATGATCATCAGTCGAGGGCTCAGTTCTGGTCTGTTTTTGACCAATGGAGGAAGATAACTCATTAGAAGTAACTGCAGGGATTGTAAATACGCGGGTCAAAACTCCGGCTAATCCCTGCGAACATTGCCTGATTATTTTTCAGGCTACCGCTTTAATGGCACCTTGTTTTTCTTTTTTACCCGAAACTTTTTCTTTAAGAAAACGTTTTTTCTCCAATCCGTCAAGTATTTCTAAAAGTTTACGTTCTATAATCGATGCACCCTCATTAAGGTATTCACTGTTGAATGCAGAAATTAACAGTGTCGGACGAAGCACCCCTACAACCGTAATATCGTTTTTTTGATATATGATTACGTTGTAAGTCTGTAACAATCCGTTACCATCCTCTTTTATCAAGGCTTTGTAAGCCAGTTGAAGATTGCTTATACTCATGATTACATATTTTTTGAAATCTACACCAAGGTGGTTATGAAATTCATTATCCATTCTGACTGTAGACAATACTTCAAATCCCTTGCGTTTAAGTTCAATTGGAAGCTTTTTAACAACTGAATTAAATGATAAATTAACATCTTTAAAGTAACCAAATTCAACCATAATAGTTTTCCTTTCATCTTTTCATTAAACATTATCTTCGGAAAAAAAAGGAATTCTGTACTGATGATTATAAAAACTGTCTGTAAAATTATTATCAAATATCATACCAGTTAAATATCTGAATTAAAAAATCGGGCATACTATTTGCATTTCAGTATAATCATTTTATAAAAACCAACATGGGAGGGAACATGCCGGAATTTGTCAATCCGTATATTGGGATGATGCCTGGAAGGAAAATGACAAAAGGTGAACTGCTCAGAGCATTGCGTCTATCTCTTGCTGCAGAAGAGGAAGCTACCCATATTTATGAGGCAATTGCTGATGCTTGTGATAATGAACTGGCAAGAGAGGTGTTGCTTGATATCGCAAAAGAAGAACGTGTTCACAAAGGAGAGTTTCAGAGAGTTATTGAACTGCTGTTACCTGAAGAAACTGAATTGATGAAAGAGGGCGCAAGCGAGGTTGAAGAAATCAGGGAAAATCTTAGAAACAATAACAATTCTTCTAAAAATGGTATAACACCAACTGTAGGAAACCTCAAAGGGAATTACATCTGAAAGGAAGGTCATTTATGGCAGATAAATTTCTTAACCGGGATGATTCACCGTTTAAAAATGAGTTCTGGAACAGAATTGATCATACAGTAAAAATTGTTGCCATAAACCATCTAAGCGCACGGAAACTTTTGTATACTGAGGGACCGTTGGGGTTGGGACTTCAGTTTATTCCAGGTACAGAACAAACAATTGAGGGTGAAAACCAATTGACATATACAGTAGCACAGCATATCCCTCTTATAATGCTCAATACGGGATTTGCAATATCATCACGCGAAATAGAAGCGTTCTCAGAGAGTGGTGTAGAGATATCACCGAAAAACCTTATTGTCGAGACTATAAATATTTGTCACAAAGAGGACAACATTGTCTTTAATGGCATTAAAAAGAAGGATCTTCCTGGTCTGCTTAATTATCCTGGTGTCGAACGACTGAAACTAAAACCCTGGGATCAGATTGGAGATGCAGTAGAAGCAGTTCTGGGTGGAATCGAAAAACTTGACAAGGCAGGGTTTCACGGTCCGTATAGTCTTGCTTTATCCGTGCAGCTTTATAATAAACTTTTCAGGAGATATCCCCAGGGTAATACACTGGAACTTGATCACATGAAACAACTTGTCACTGATGGAGTTATTAAAGCTGCAACAATCCCTTCAGGTGGTGTGCTTTTGGCTTCAGGAAAAGAATACGCATCCATTATCCTTGGCCAGGACCTTGTTTGCGGTTTTGAGGGACCATCAGGTAAAGATTTTATATTCACACTTTCTGAATCAATCGCTTTGCGCATGATTGAACCGGCATCTGTATGTGTTCTTGAAAGCTGAGGAGAAATGTACTGATATTTAATTCTAAGGATACGCAAGATAGTTAGCCGAATTTGGTTACTGTTCTTTCTGATTCCTGTCTGTTTCCTTTTAAATTCTTTCTGACATCTGATTTTACTGAAAAACCCGGGTAAAACACAGTTCCCCATATGTTCATAAAAGGGTAAATTTTGTAAATACGATTTTAATCCTGCTTTGAGTTTAATATCCAATACTTGAATATTCAGGCTTGAATACAAAAGTATGATAGTACCAGAATGTGGTTTTGATGAAGGCAAAATGGGAACAGGAAATTAGTATGCGACAATTATTTACGATATCTCCCATTAAAAACCGTAATTTTTAACAGGAGCATGAAAGGAGGTACTATGAAAGTATCGGATATTATGACATATAACGTGGATTATGCTTCACCATCCGATTCTGTTCAAACAGTTTCAGAAAGGATGAGGGATGAAAATATCGGTGTAGTCCCTGTTTTTGAAAATGAACAACCGGTAGGACTTATCACCGATCGTGATATTACAATACGGGCTGTAGCTGAAGGAAAGGATCCTGTACAGACAAAAGTTTCGGAAATAATGACACACGAGGTAATTTTCTGTATGGAAAACATGGATGTTGAAGAAGCGGTTCGTATTATGGAGTACAAAAAAATACGTCGACTGCTTGTAAAAAATGAAAATAACGAGTTTACAGGAATTCTTTCTATTGGTGATATAGCAATGAGCATGACCAGAGAATTGACAGGTGAAGTTTTGCAGGAGGTAACCGGAACTGCATTTCCACAACGCTGATACATGGGCCATAAAAGGCCCATTTTAATCGTTTTCTAAACACCAATACCTGCAAAATCGAGAACATCTTCAGACAGTATCCCGGACTTTGGAATCCGTTTCGCATAAAGTTGTTTCACTACTGCTTTAATTGATGGATCGGAGGAAACAATTGATGCTATCTCTGTACCTAATCCGTTTCCATAGTTATCTTCTACTGTAACAATCTTGCCACCATTTTCCAAAGCCGCTTCAGTTACAGTTTGCGGGTTAACTGGTATTGAATAACAATCATATAAACTTGGTGAAATACCGGCTTCAACCAACTCTTCTACTACTTTGATACACGCATGTACCATATATCCTGTAGCCATTATTGCTACATCCTTTCCTTTTCGCAGCAGCTTGGCGCCACCGAATTCAAACTTTTCGGAAGGAAGATAAAGAAGAGGAAGATCCTGCCTGATCAATCTCAGGTAACAACACCCTTTATGCTCTGTCATCAATTGAACGAATTTGTATGCTGCAACAGCACAAGCAGGATTAAGAATGACGATCAGAGGTTCACCATCATTATTATGCACAGTGGAGAGGGTACGCATATACCCCAGATCGGTAATGCCCATCTGACTGGGGCCGTCAGCTCCAATGTTGATTCCGACATGTGAACCGCAAAGTTTTATATTTGCTTCTGCAATAAGTGCCAACTCAAGTTGATCATAACCTCTTACCAGAAATTTTGCAAAAGAAGCAACAAAAGGGATGTAATTACTTTTGCTCAACCCGGCAGCAACAGATATCATATTTTGTTCGCCGATAAAACATTGGATGAAACGTTCCGGACAGGATTTTGAAAAATATTCTGTAAATGTCGAATTGCTCACGTCTGCATCCAGAACAAAAA
Organism: Fibrobacter sp.; assembly: GCA_012728995.1. GTDB lineage: Bacteria > Fibrobacterota > Chitinivibrionia > Chitinivibrionales > Chitinispirillaceae > JAAYEB01. Next base: position 11,163 of record JAAYEB010000381.1, read on the forward strand.
TCTGGTTGTTAATTTGTCCTGACTCTTTCAATGCCAGGCCAAAAGCGCGCCTGGTACTCATAAGGCCTTTTTGATATTTACTCAAATAGGGGTCATTTTCCAGAAGTGAATAAAAATCGGGATCAGGCAATAGTTGCAGTTTTTTTTCAGGTAAATTTTTAATTTTTTGTGGACTGGATGGATGAACTTTTACCCGATTTGTATCATGATTACACGTTTTTAAGGAATCAAGGTCAGAAAGAGCCTGGTCAAGAGTTTTTTTACTTACAGGTTTACCATGATTATCTCCCTTTAAAAGCTCTACTCCCCAGCCTTTAACTGTTTTTGCCAAAACAGCAAAAGGGTGATTTCCTTTTTTTTGTTGAAAACTTTCTAAAATCTCAACAGGATTGTGACCATCAATATTTCTGATATCAAATCCAAATGCTTTCAGTTTTGAAGCCAGATTTTGAGGCGATTGCTGTTTTGAAACCGAACCTGTTTGACCAAGACCATTACAGTTAAAAACAGGAATTACTTCTGTCAAACCATGATCAATAATGAAATCGCATGCTTCCCAGATTTGGCCTTCACGAGATTCGCCATCACCAATAATGACATAAACCTTCTTTTTGATTCCCTGTGCACGGGCCGATATCGCCAGACCGCAAGCACAGGATAGACCTTGCCCTAACGATCCTGTTGCGCAATCAAAAAAAGGGAAACCTGTTGATGGGTTCGGGTGCCCGTCAAGAGGAGAATTTATTTGCCGCAGTGAGAAAAGATCATCAATGGTAAGCACCTGTTTTTTGTTCTGATCAACTCCCCAAACCCCATTAAGATCAGCATATGCTGCATAGACCAAAGGTACTGCATGCCCTTCACTTAGAACCAGTCTGTCGTTTGCAGGATTCCAGGGATCATTGAGATCATATTTCATAATTTTATACATAAGCGCAGTTATAATATGAGCAATGGATAAACTGGACGAAGGGTGTCCTGAACCAGCGTGTGTTGTCATTTTCAGAACAAGTTTACATAAAAAAATTGCTTTGTTTGATATTTCCTGATATGAATCCATACTGTTTCTTTTCGTTGTTTCCGGTTTTTGACGCATACAAATCAAAAATTGTGCCGACACAAATACATACCGAAATCAAGACATTCTTATGATTGCATTTGCACTTTTGGGAACATTGCAGATAACATGTTTTCAGTTTATTATTTACTTAGATCTTTGCTTCAAAACAGGATTCTGGCTTTTTTTCCAGGTATTTCAAGGAGTATTTATAGTCAAGTAGCCTCCATTTGAAAACTTTAAAACAGCCATTAATAAACAGAAAAAAAATATATGACCCGCGATATGATGTGTTCTGGATAGAGAGTAATATCGCAGAAAACATAATTCACAATCTGTGCAAAAAATATACCGTGTTCAGTCTTTTATGGGATGTAAGATTAACCGACATTGCTGAAAACAGCTGGTTTTAAACAGCATTGATTTAAATTCCGGTTTAACACTTTGACCTTACGAAAAGTTCTTTATTGCTGTATACTGATTTATTTCGGGCAGATATAATTTGGCATATAATTTGAGTTTTGCCTGATTAAGACGCTTCATCCAAAATTCAAGGAGGCCCGATGTATTCAAAATTAATCCCATCCATTTTTATTGTCTTTACTTTATTGTCCTTTACATTTGGTGGCGAACCGCTGCAATCGTGGATCAGTGAAGTACAGACATCACAATATCTATCAATTGGCAGATCAAAAATTGACATGAATTCAATGAATAAAACTGTAAATTCTTTGGGAATTCCATCACTTACCGAAATGCCATATACGGTAGAAATAGGTTCCCGTGTTCTGGTTCAGCAACTGGTACTGGAATCCGGTGTTGGAGTACTCATGTGGAAACCGCAGAAATCGGACAGCAGCAGTGTATCCCTGTTTGGTGGGTATGGATTATTAACAGCAGGTGTGAATTTCTTCTATCCGGGAAAATCATGGCAACTATATCCCTTTTTCAATATCGGAGGCATGTTGTTCCGTTTTGCATATCATACACAGGAAAATGTTCTGTTTGGTGAAACGATTGGAGAAGGTGATAAACCTGAAGTTTACTGGCAGCCTGCATTTATTACCGGATTTGGATCAACTGTCATGTATTCATTACATAGTAAAAAGAGACAGAAATTATACACGGTGGGATTAAAGGTTGGATATATGGCAGATCCTTCAGGACAGAATACCTGGTATGCCAATGGAATGCGATACAAAAACGGACCATCACCCCACTTTTCCGGGCCATATGTTCACCTTCTTCTGGGTACTGGACGTTATATCAAATAGGGTTCAGTATGGATGTCCAAAAATATTATTGCAATCAGGATGTAAAGGCCAGAATGGTGGAATTCCTCGGGGGAAGAACATTACAGGAAGCAACCTGTATGTTTTTGGCTCAGTGTGATACATCAGATCAGATAGGTATGAATTTACATTTACCAACTGAACTTGATCTGTTTATTTCACGGGGTCTTGATGTAAGCAGGTCGTTATGGGATAAAAAGTGGCTTATCGTGCATATGGATATTGAATATGTGAATTATGATTTTCCGGCTGAACCATATCTCGATCCGGTTCGTACGTTTTCATTACAACACTCTGCTGAATTCGCTATTGAAAAATTCCTTCTCGAACATGGCATCGCTCCTCTTCATATGCTTAGCGGACGTGGACACCATTTCGTATGGCAGATAAACCGAAATTCTGCAGCATTCGGGAAATTGACAAAACTAGGTTTTGTCCAGCAGCATATTATCAACAGGTATGCTGATTTGCTACCTCCTGTAAACATGTCGATCGATTCGGATCTGGGATATGCATTTTCCGGGCTGGGATTGATTATGGAGTATGTGGCACTTGTTATAAGGGATGAAGCGCAGCGTAACTGCACCATACCTGTTGAACTTTCTGCTCTTGAAGTACCACCTCAGATACGTGGAAGAGAAATGGTTTCAATTGATATTACTGAATATGGAGACCTGCTTCATACCCGGCTGATAAGAATCCCTTTTAGCCTTTATCTGAAACCATGGCAAAAATGCGGTATTCTCAATGAAGAGATTGAAAACAAAATACCACTTATGATTTCCATTCCACTTTTTGAAATGGATACCAATGAAGGAATCTCTATTATGAGAGATCTTAAAAGTGCAGCTGAACTTGCATCAAGAGCAGCCGTTCAGATCCCTGATCAATCTGTACAGATGCTCGATCTTATCAGGTCGTACGAAAAATCAGATCTTTTTGAGTATCATAAATGGTTTTATTCAAAGGAACATGAGCCCCCTTCTAATTGGTCAACCACATATGATTGTATCCCTCTGGAAATTCTTCCTCCATGTACCCGCCATATTCTGGAAAACCCAAATGATTTACTTTTAAAACCGGCCGGGATCTGTCAAGTGGTTCGTGTAATGCTCTCCTTAGGGTGGCATCCACGACATATTGCCGGCCTGATACGGTCAAAATATGAACGTGATTATGGGTGGGGAAGAGAGTGGTATTTCTATGATGCAGCTACGAGAGCTGATTTTTACACCAGAATTTTTACAGCTTTGATTAAATGCAAAAAGGATAATCTTGAATATTTTGATTGTGATTCAATCAAACAGGCCCATTATTGTTCTGATAGTACCGATGTCTGCAGTATGAATGAGTTTAAACAATCTTTACAGAGGAGGGTGCAAAATGAGCGACTGGCCTGTAGGCCTTTCAACAGGTTGTTTTTACCAGATGAGTATATTTGATTGCCTCGAACCTGTTCGCAAAAGTGGATTCAACCTGGTCGAAATCTGTTCTTCACCCGGGCATTTAAATTTTCATGATCTCAAAACCGTTTCTAAGGCTTCACAAATGCTTGATAAACTCGGTATGGAGGCTTATTCGTTTCATGCACCATTTCTTGATGTGGACATCTCTTCACCGGATATCGCTCATAAGGAATACTCTCTTCATGAACTTATAACTGCTGCTGAAGCTGCTGCAATCCTCAAGGTAAGGCATTTTGTTATCCACCCCGGACCAGACAAAACCCTTAACTTGTCAACTGAAGAGCGCATGCAAAGGTTAAGAAATGCTGCGGCTGTTCTGGATAAAGTTGCATTTAAATGTAGTCAGCTAAATGTCAGATTAGCCCTTGAAAACATGTTGCCACATCTGCCTTTCGGCAGTATTACCGATATGCTCTGGATTATAGGAGCAATGGATTGTCTCAATATTACAACATGTCTTGATACCGGTCATGCGGCATTGTCGGGTGATCTGTACAAGGTGCTATATAAGCTGTCGGGGAATCTCCGGATGATTCATGTCAATGACAATTTGGGAACTGATGACGATCATCTTGCGCCTGGAAAAGGGAAAATAAACTGGCAGAAAGTTTTGTTTGAATTAAGCGAAACCAGTTTTCATGGTGGTTTTATACTGGAACTTGCGTGCTCTCATGGAAACGATACCGACATGACTTTAGAAAATGCATTGAATGCACGTCTTTTTTTGAGAAATATTGCACGTAACCTGTACCTTTCAAGCCCACCCAGTGTAGAGGTTGCAACAAAACAGGGCGATGACAATATGCCGCAACATTAACCATAAAAGATTTATAGAACTGATTTTTTAGATAAGATTAATGTAGTCCAGGTTACTGTTTAAAACAAATCGTCACCCCAACCTGTCTGCCCCTGTTGTGTGTTTCTCAGTGTATTGTTGCCTGAATAGGGTAGATCAATTCAAGCATGTGAAACGAAAATTTATTTAATAAAATGGAAATGAGTCAGGTTTAAAAACTTTCACCATTAAAACAGGGCCTTTTGCTGATTTATTCAGGACAGGTGTGAAACTCAGATATGATATGAAAATAGTCCGGATTCTTGGTTAATCAGGAGATCAGCAGGCAGCAGGTAGTGGTGTAGTGGGACTGGCGTTTTGCTACTTTCCCTTTGAATTCACTACTAGTATTACTCCCATTACTATCCTGCTGGCCCCCGTTTCCTGTGGGAGAAGAGGGACTGGGGGAAGAGGTCAATCGCAAATAGGATGTCTGAACCGCTGATTTACCTGATGGGAATGATTAAAACCATGATTGATCACTACCTGATTGTTTGTAATTTTATCTGATTATTTCTGATTGTATTCTTATTATTCTTTAAACAGGAATTATTCACAGTTTTCCACACGCCCCCAAACAGGAGTTTCAGAGCTGCAATGAACTATCGCGGGGGTCGTGTGCGCCCGGCGAACATAAAACTTATCATATGGATAGATGTTATTATTAAAGCTGGGTCGTGTGCGCCCGGCGGAGTGTGTCCTGCTAACTCTCTTTGTGATGGAGGTGGGCCCTCCGGTTTCGACGAGCAGGCGTAGAAACCAAACCACCCGGAGCTGCTTTTGTCAAAAGCAAAGGTAGTGAGCGTTCGAGGAAAAGGTTCCACATTATGATGGGATCAGGTGTGTAAAAGGAAGACGAACGAAAGTGAACCGCTGATCAGGCATCGAAAGGCGTTTGA
>JAAYEB010000382.1 GCA_012728995.1 Fibrobacter sp.
ATAATATGAAATTTAACATTTACGCAGAGCGCATAAGCCCCGACGTTTGAAGACAAAGTCGGGACTTGATTATTATAGTCATTAGTTGTACCAGCCGGTAAAACAGTTGCGTAAACGCAGCCAAGCAGCAATACTCCGGGTGAACCGGCAATCCGAGTCTTTATACTCCGGTAAGAATAATCGGAAATAACAACCTTTTCTTACAATAGACAAGTAGTTAGAAGGATCCGTTTCTGATTTGTTTTAAAGTGGCAGTTAATATTTTATCGAATGCTCGAAAAAATGGTAAGGTATTAGGTCGTCCTAAAGGCAGTACTCTTGACAATGGATTATTGCTCAAGAAATATCATAAGGTGGCAAGTGATTTGAAGGCTAATATCTCAATGAGAAAATTTTCTAAAATCCACGAAGTATCTTTAGTTACGATTCTTAAGGTAAAAAAGGCTTTGGTATCGGAGGGTCTTGCTGAATGTTCTTGATTATGATAGATTCGGTGGGATGAAAACTCGTATTACTTACTGTCTGATTTTCTTACTCGTGTGAAGGATGAAACTCTACTTTTCTTCCTTTCTTTTTAGATGACTATTAGAAAGGTACTCACTTGTCCAATACTCTTTCAAATTTAGGTGGTTACCTATGGGAACTACCTAATCAATCGAGTTTTACAGTGTCTAACACTCCAGATTTTAGCATTTTATAATCCACTTTTATTAATTTGGAAAGTGGAATTTTGAAATAGGCTGTGTCTTCAAGAAGTTCAAAAAAATATCTAAACTCAGGAATTTTGTCTTTTTCTGAAAAGTTGCACGCATAACATGACTCATTACCTTTATTATTCAAATAGACAATAAGTGTGGCAAAGTTTGTACTATCATTGCCGAATGTTTTTCCACAAGGTAAGTCAAATAACTCTTGTTTAAGCGTGTTTTTTCTGAAATTCTCTATGGTTTCAACACTATTTATAGTATCATGATATATCATAAATGAACCCATATGATCATTTGGATATATCTCATAATCTGAAATTAGCGATTCTTTGTTTTTTTTCTTGACATATCTTATACTAAGCCCATTTTTTCTGAAGATATCGCTTGAAAAATTCGACAGGATATATAACTCGATTTTATTTGAATCCAATTCTCTATTAACAAGGATTTTATCACAGCAACTTGCCCTGATATTCTTTTGAGACACTTTATGTTTATTGGAGGAATTCCTATCGCAATGCATAATGAATATTGCAATCAATGACAACAGTATTGATAAACATTTTTTTTTGGACACATTCACTATTTTTTCCTTAATCATTATTGGGTAATTATTCTAAAATCTAAAATAAGACTATTTTTTGCAGAAGGCATAAATTGATAAAAAATTTCATTTGGAACATCGTATACATGCATAGTTCCTCTGAAACTCTGCCCATAAGCCTTATTAAAGAAACTCATATCAGAATTACCATGCGTAACTGTAAACAATCCCTTTTGTTGATATCCTGTCGGTATACCACCTGCACCAGGATGCGTATGCGAAATATCAACATAGCTACTTAAGCTGCCTGATCTCAGTCTAGCAGTAACATTTTGATAACCACCATTGGTCTGAATACATTCTCCAACATCGTGAGAAAACTTGTATTTACCTCCTTCAAATTTTGCATATTGAGTAACCTCCGAACATGAACTGCAATTGGGGTCATAAGGTGCTGGGTTATTTCTTAAATAATTTCTGATTTCATTTCTGTATACTCTCTGCGCATTATTTTGCAATTCAGGAGGCAATTCATTTACATTTACATTATCAGATGAAGGATAGCTAGCACCTCTAGCTAAAATTGGCTTATACATATCCATCATTGCAGCACGCCCATAAGCAGTTCTTGGAATATTGAAATTTCCAGGCCCAAATCGGCTTGCAAGTATTGAATTTTCAATCCCACTACCAAGTGAAGCACCCATCATCATTCCTTGAAATGCTCCTGACC
>JAAYEB010000383.1 GCA_012728995.1 Fibrobacter sp.
CCCCGGTGATGGTTCTGTAACAGTCAGTTGGAACACCGTTAACAGTGCAACATCATACAATCTGTACTATCTTGAAGGCTCAACAGTGGATAAGAGTAACGGTACAAAAATTGCCGGTATTACATCATTATCTCGTACGGTTACTTCTTTGAGTAACGGGACACCTTATGCCTTTGCATTGTGTGCTGTAAACATTGTTGGTGAGAGTGATATAAGCATTGCAAAAACAGCAACACCAAAAGCTGCAAGTAATTTATGGGTAGTTACTGATAGCAGTCTCACCGATCCAGATGGTAATATTTATACAACAGTAAAAATAGGCAATCAGGTATGGACAGTAGATAACCTTAAAACAACAAAATATAATGATGGTATATCTATTCCTAACGTAACAGATAATGAATACTGGTCTGGTCTTGGTACAGGAGCATACTGCTACTATGGAAACGACATCGCAAACAAGGAAAAATTTGGGGCTTTGTATAACTGGGCCGCGGTGAATACTGGTAAACTTTCACCGTACGGATGGCGAGTTCCCACGGATGCAGACTGGACTGCGCTTGAGAATTATCTGATAGCCAACGGTTACAACTACGACGGCACTACTACCGGCAACAAAATAGCCAAATCCATGGCTGCGGGAGACTGGAAGACTGAAACATATAAAGGTACCGTGGGGAACGATCTGGGCACAAACAACAAGAGTGGTTTTTCGGGTCTCCCGGGCGGTTTTCGTTTACCTCGCGATGGTGGGTTTACCTCTCAAGGTGAAAGCGCTTTCTGGTGGTGCGCTACAAAAAGCGGTGGTGGATACGCATATAGCCGTTCTCTCAACTACCATTACAGCCATCTGATCACACAAAGTGACCTTGGTTCGTGTGGCTATTCCGTTCGGCTGGTGCGTGATTGACTTTATCATTTTCACCAGTTTATCCTTAGTTCTCCGTCTCGTCCCTGAAGACAGGGGCAATCCGTCACACTTTTTTTATCCGGCTATGACCGTTCCGTTGTTACCAAGCATCTCACAAAACCCAACATGGGTTTGACATCATGGCGTAAATCTCCACATGGTAAAATTTATCCCAGTGATATCGCTATAGCCAGGAATTATCTAAACAAAGAGGAACTCGACTTTCTCAATCGTATTGTTACAATGTATCTGGACTATGCTGAAATGCAGGCCGTCCGCAATCGGCCAATGTACATGAAAGACTGGTCTGAAAAGCTGAATGCATTTCTGAAATTCAACGAATATGAAATTCTTACACATAATGGTAAAGTCAGTCATGAAGTTGCCGTTGCCCTTGCGCAAAAAGAATATGATTCATTCAGAAAGATTCAGGATGAAAGTTACCTCTCAGATTTCGATAAGGAATTGAGGCGGATTTCAGGAAAAAAAAATGGTAACAGTTAAAATTCAAGTAAAACAACACTCCCGCGACCGGCTGCATGTTCCTGGCCTATGGCCCTGATAAAAATGATATAACAATCCCGGGATTCGAGCCTCATCCTGAAGACAAAAAAGGCCGGTTATTTAAAAGTAAAAATGTCTTCTCTTCCGGCGAGTACGCCGGGTCGCTCCATTCGCAGACTCATTCCACTCGGTCGCATTGCGGACAAGACTTCCCCGTCCGGCAATATCACCCCCCGCCCTCAAGGGGCACACAGGGTTCTTCATATCTTCCTGTTTTCAATAACACGCGGGTCAAATACAATCCCTCCCCTTTCAAAGGGCAACCCTCTTTTACAATTGTTATATCATTGGGCGCGAGGCGCTGCCCAATGATATAACAATTGCTTTTTTCCGGATTGGCCCTGTGTGCGTGGGAGGGAATGTATTTGGTTAGGAAGTAAGAAAAGCCATTGCAAGGTAACATTTTCCTGTTTTTTTATTTTCTTAATCGCAACAGGTTTAAAACATATGTTTCTCTTACAGGCATCTTCTTTTGCAAGTGTCCGACCATCGTGCCCAGGGCTGCCCAATGTTACGACACTTGCTTTTTGTTAGCTTCTCGTCTTCAAGAAGTGTCGTAAGCCTTTTTCCTAGCAGACAGTTCTATTATTTTTTTTTAATGTATTTTTTAAATCAAAAATGCTCATAAAAAAAGGAGTTATTTTGAATCAAAATGAAATTTTAAAATATTTTCAAATCAATGATGAGATATTATCTGGTGGTGGTAAGGCAATTGCTAAAATATCTTTAATTAATGAAAATCATGTTATTTTAAAAACATCTAACGATACCACATATCATTTAAGGTATGATAAATTATCTTTGCTGAATATATTATTCAATCAATTAGAAAAAAGAATTGTCGAATCGAATAATATTAGTAATTCAGTTCGCGAGTTGTTAAACCAAAACGGGTTGGAAGAAACATCTGCTGAAGTTTATCTTTATGGTTTCGTAATAGTTTACAGAGAAAGATCAAAAGTTAACGTCGCAAGTAAGAATGATTTGTTTGATTGTTATGGTGGCCAAATAAAATGCGCTTTAGATAGGACAAAAGAAGAGCGGAAAAAAAGATTCCCCTCGTTTCTGAGTCCGAGTCCGTTTTCCTCCATGAATTAAACTAATTTATTGGTGAGTTTAAAATCCGGCGGGCGTAGAAAAGGATAGAATATGGAAATCGGACATGCAGGGCAACACCCTC
>JAAYEB010000049.1 GCA_012728995.1 Fibrobacter sp.
ATATTCAAATTATAACCCTTTCGGTTAGGAGTTGATTTTATAAGTTGTTTTTTGTTTACCCTTATAAAATAAGTATTCCCAGCCGCAAAGGGTTTACTTTTTAGGAAAATAATCGCTCAATTCAGGTTGAAGTTGGAAATCTGATTAATGAACCTCTGAATGAACAGGAAAAGATATTAAGAAAGCTTGTAGGCAAAGGAGAATCTTTCAGTCTGATAATACTTACAGATGAAAACAATAAAGAACGGGCAAGAGTTTCTCGTTTCTCGAACTATTATTCTGCCAATTTAATCAAATACAGTCCTGAACGATTGATGTCAGATGCAAATGGTTCCAAGGTGTATGTCAGCAATGTCTGGATAGACCAGAATACATGTGAGCCCATGATGACTATTGGTGTCCCTGTAACGGATCTGTTTGGTGATATTAAGGGGGCGATCATAGCTGTTACAAATCTGAAATTTATGTGGGATTTGATGAAGGAAATTGAAATAGGTAAAGATGGATTAGCGTATATCATCGATAAAAACAGTACATTGATAGCATTCAGTGATATCAGCAGGGTTCTTAAAGGGGAAAATGTAGGCCAATTAAAAGAGGCTAAAGATTTTATTTTTGGTGATTCTGCTTCCCATGATAATCGATTTGAAATAACACGCGGAATATTGGGGAAATACTCGGTTAGTACTCATGTACATCTCAATTTTCCGGATTGGGCAGTTGTGATTGAATTACCTGTTATGGAAGTATATGAACCTCTCATAAAAGGTATAATCGTTTCTGTTTTTTCAATGATATTGTGTTTTTTTGTTGCAGTATGTGCAGGCAAATATCTTTTAAAAAAAATATCACAACCGGTTAAAGAACTGAGTGATGCTGCAAAAAAAATCAGTGATGGAAACCTGAATACAACTGTGATTGTAAAATCTGATAATGAAATTGGTGAACTTGCTTTCAATTTCAATGAGATGATTAAAAAATTGCGAAAATCAACAACGTCAATTAAAAATTTACATTCTGAAATTGCCGAACGTGAGAAAATAGAAGAGAAACTCAGAGAAAGTGAAGAAAAGTTCAGGACACTAAGCATCTCTCTTCCAATAGGTGTTATGCTTCTGAAAAAAAATGGTACCGTTTTATTTACCAATCCGCAATGGGAAAAAATATTTGACAAAAATGAAGTGGAGAAGATCTGGAAGGGATGGGATTCATTCATTTTTGGTGACAGTTTACAAAAAGTTGAAAAAGCCTGGGGTAAGCTGTTAAGCAGCAATGAAATGTTTTCAGAGGAATTATGTATAATGGGACCGCAACAGGAAGAGGTCTGGCTTAATATTAAAGGGGTTGCAATAAATTCTGAAAAAGACACTAAAATACTGGTTATAGCTGAAGATGTAACCAATCGAAAGCAGGCTGAATTTGAAGCCGAGCGTTCGCGCATGAAACTGATAAGCTCAGAAAAACTTGCCGGCATTGGTCAGCTTGCAGCCGGTGTAGCTCATGAAATAAACAATCCTGTGGGATTTGTTCTTGGTAATTCAGAAATGTTAAAAGAACATTATGATGCAATAATGAAGTATGTAGGCTGTTTGGAAATTTTAGTCAACAATGATGAAATATCCAAAAAAAGGAATGAATATGAAATGGATTATATACTTAATGATGTTCGTGTAATTCTGGATGATAATCTTAATGGTTTGCACAGGATTGTAGAGATTGTAGCAAATCTTAAAGATTTTGCAAGAGTTGAACAGAGTAATGCATTTGTTGATGCTGATCTTGAGGAAAATTTGAATATTACAATCAAGATAGCAAATAACTCGATAAAATATCAGGCAGATATAAAAAAAGAATATGGTAAAATCAGCCCTGTTTATTGTAATATAAGTGAAATAAATCAGGTTTTTCTGAATATGATTATTAATGCAGCCCAGGCGATTAATGAAAGTCATGGTTCCCGAAAAGGGCTTATTACGATAAAAACAAGTGAAGATGAAAATAACGTGTACTGTTCATTCGCAGATGACGGTCCGGGCATTTCTGAGAAATATAGAACAAAAATATTTGAACCTTTTTTTACTACAAAACCGGTTGGAAAAGGAACCGGACTGGGTCTTAATATCGCATGGGATATAATTGTCAACAAACATGGAGGTGACATCATTGTTGAAACTGAACCCGGGAAAGGAACTTGCTTTACAATCAGACTTCTCAAAGGGAGAAATGTAAGCTGATGGCAAAACAAATTTTAATCGTTGATGATGAAAACAGTGTTACACGATATCTCTATAGAACTCTTCGTGATGAGAAATATGCTCTTCACATTGCCAACTGTGGTAAACAGGCACTCAAAGTTGTCAGAGAAAATCATATAGACATGGTAATAACTGATCTTAAAATGCCCGGGATGACCGGATACGAACTATTAAATAAAATAAAAGAACTGTATCCGGAAATAATAAGAGTGGTATTAAGCGGTGATTCGGAGGAAAGTCGCGTAATCAAGATTGTTTCCGATACAACTGCATGTTTATATCTGATCAAACCGATCAGTAATGAAGTATTGAGGGAACAGATAGAGAACCTGTTTTCTAAATATTCCAGGAAAGAAGAACTGGTTGTGAAAAAACTATAACCAAATCAGACGAGTCTTTTACGCGGGGGGCATCTTTTAGAATTATGAATCGGGGTTGGGACTCGGAATTCAGGGTCGGTATCGATTTTGAAAACTCTGTTTTTATGATTCGATGCCGATATCGAAAAAAGACAAGGTAGAGATGACCTTCACAGCCATAAACCCTTTCTGTGTTAGTGGACGGTTGCGCAGGCTATCGTTAATTAATTGTCTCCATTCAGGAATAAGTTAAATATTATTTGATGAGATCGATTCTAATATTGTAAAATTGATAAATAGATATACATCTATTCGGAGGAATGATGATACATAAAATTTTGTTTGTTGATGATGAAGAAGCATTGTTGAGTTCAATAATGCGGTCTCTTCGTAATGCACCGTATACGGTTGAAACTGCTGTTAATGGTGAACAGGCTTTGAAAAAACTTATGACAGATCAAATATCAGTTGTTATTTCAGATATGCGTATGTTAGATATGGATGGAAATGAATTTTTGGAAAAGGCACAAAAAGTATGCCCGGATGCAGTGTATATGGTACTTTCCGCATATTCAGATATTGATAGTGTGATGAAAGCTGTCAATGAACAGCATGTCTGGAGGTACATAACAAAACCATGGCAGAAAGAAGACTTAAAACTGGCTATTAAAAATGCAATTGAGATTTTTGAACACCGAAAAATAAAAAAAGACCTGGTAATTCAGCTTGAGAATAAAAACAGGAAGTTGAATGAGCTAAACAGTATTCTTGAGCAACGGGTAAGAGAAAGAACAAAGCAACTAAAATCAAAAAACGAAATTTTGCAAATGCTTGTTGAAGATGTTGATATCAATAATATTTTAAAAAAGGCGTGTATGGCAATATCAGAACAGCATCAAGTAAGTTCGGTTTACATAAATGTACCATTCCTAAATAGTACAATTTCAAACTCTTCGCGGAAATTTACGAAAAATTTAACGAAAATTCTTGAAGAGTGTAATCGTGATAGAAAAGAGATAATAAAAAAAACAGGAATTGGAATTCCTTTACTGAAAAATGATCTGTTTCTTGGTACAATACTTATTGGAAGCAAAAAATGTTTGAATGAATCGTTTGCAGATAAAGATGACAGCTTTATTTCCACTACGATAATATGTTTAATGCATGCCTGGAATCTTCATAAAATGGATGAATTATTGAACGAATTAAACTATAATCAATAACTATGTTTTCCGGTAAAAACTTTTGTGTTGGAACAGTTCAGGAATATCTGTTTGATAGCAGGACCCCAAATTTATTATTGCATATGAAAATCAAAAATGATAACTGTACTGAAAAAAAATTGCTGATCAGAATTGCTCTCGAAAGGTTAAATAGTAAATGAGTACTGAAGTAATAGAAAATAAACTGGAGAGTATTGAAAATTTACCATCGCTTCCGATTGTTCTCCGTCAGCTTCAAAAAGTTATTTATAACCCTAACAGTAGTATGCCTCAAATTGCTGCTATTGTTGCAAAAGATCCGGCTCTTGCATCCAGGGCAATACGCCTGGTGAATTCTGCATTCTATGGACTGTCTAAACGTGTTACCTCAATTCCGAATGCGATTATTATTCTTGGATTGAATACTCTGAACAGTCTCATGATCGGATTGACTGTCATTAAATTTTTCAAGAATTCAAAACAGGCAGGATTTGATCAGCAGAAATTCTGGGAACATTGTTTCGGCACAGCCTTGATATCCAAACACCTTGCAGATGCCGGAGGAAAAAAGATTGATGATGATGTATTCGTAGCTGGATTATTGCATGATGCAGGCAGGCTTGTTTTGGACCAGTATCTTCACGATGATTTTATGGAAGCTGTTTATATGACCAAATCAACATCAAAAACACTTTCAGAATGCGAAAAAGAAGTTATCGGTTTTGACCATTCTGAAGCAGGAGCATGGTTATCGGCCAAGTGGGGACTTCCGGAAATATTTTCAGTTACAATGGGTTACCACCACAATGAATCATCATTGCCTGAGAATTTTAAAGATTACCAGCAAATATTAAGAATCGTTAGTGCGGCAAATCTGCTTTGCACAATCGCCGGTATCGGTACAAGCGGCGAAATACTTAGAAAAGATAAAATTACACCCGAGATGTTATCAATAGATGGAATCGGCATCGATAAAATCAAAGCCATTATTGAAACTACCCGTACAGAATTAAAAAATACGATAGATGAATGGAACAAAATATTGTAAAACGAAATTATCATACACTAACTCAAAACAATTTTCAGCAGGTAAATATGGCAAACCCCAATGTATTTAATAATGAGCATAATAAAGAATCTGATCTGATTGATGAGAAATTATTGGAATCATTTTTGGAAAAAGCAGAAAAAGAGATCTCTCAGATTGAAATGCAGGAGTTCGTGAATGGAGTCTCCAGTGAGGAACTTGAAGAGAAGGGTTTTATTGGAAGTAAAGATATCAAAAAATATGAGCCACACTCCAACAGTGTAACCGAACTGGGAATTGAATTTGAAGAAAACGTGGAATACACTGACAAAAAAGGGAACGATATCTCTGAAATAAAACTGGAATCGGTTCTGTATCTTCCTGATGTAAAGGCTGGTAATAAAATAGCAAAAAGAAACCTTTCTTCAGATATTAAAAAAACTTCCTCTCAAATAACGAATCTTGTACACAATGAAACCTATAATGAAAAGTCAAATATTGATATCAGGATGGAGGATGGGGTTGTTTTCTTCGTTTCTAAAGTAAACGGGAAAGTAATCCTGTTTAATGGAGTTCCGTATATAATACCGAGTGACAAGGATGGATACTGTATCGTAAAGGTATCTTCTGATAATATGCGGGTTACGGTAGATATGTATCCAAGTATGGGAAACGGTAAGGAACTGACTTTTGAAGAAGTGATGCGGGAACTGAAAAGACTGGGTGTCAGTAAGGGGATTTTACGTTCGGATATTTATGACTATATTGAAAAAGTGCAGACAACAGGTGCAGTGCTGAATGATTTGTTGATCGCTGAAGGTAAAAATGCGAGAGATGGACAGGATGCCGATATTGAATACTTTTTTCAAAAAGAGAAAATTGAAGATGATTTCAGCATTTTGCCTGATGGAAGAATAGATTATCGTAAAAAAACCAATATATCTATAGTTAAAAAAGGTGATTTATTGGCCAGAATCGGTACTCCTCAAACTGGTGAAGATGGGTTTAATGTTCTGGGGCAGACTATCATAGCCAGGGAGGGAGGTGTTCCGGTTTTAATTGCAGGAGAAAATGTTAGCACTTCAAAAGATGAAAAGGAATATTTTGCTGAATGTGACGGACAGGTTTCGTCCAATGGTAAAGTTCTGAATGTATTCAGACACTATTATGTAGATGGAGATGTCGATTACAGAACCGGAAATATCGATTTTAATGGTAATGTCACGATTAAAGGATCGGTACTTGAGGGATTTGAAGTTGAGGCTTCTGGTGATATAATCATAATGAAAAGCATAGAGTCTGCAAAAGTTACTGCCGGACGTGATCTGAAAGTTTTGGGAGGTATAATAGGCAGAAATGGAAACAAAATAGTATCCTGTGGAAGGGATTTGACCACATCTCACTTGCAGAATGCCCAAATTGAAGTACAAAGAGATATTTTTATAGGGAATTCATGTATTCAAAGTACAGTATATTGCAACGGTAAAATGTATTTACAAAAACAAAATGGTGTTGTAATAGGAGGAGTTGTAAATGCTTTGTGCGGAATTGAAGCCAAAACTATTGGTAATGTAATAGGAACAAAAACGGAAATCGTTGTCGGGAATGACTTTTTAATGCAGAAAACAACTATGGAAATTCGTAAAACACTGAAAATCTACAAAGATAACCTGCAAAAAATCGACACTGTTTTATCTCCAATCATGAAACATATACAAAACCGTATTCCGATTAGCATGGAGAAGAAAAACAGATTAATGATGATAGTTGGTAGAAGAAAGCAGATCAAGAAAAATATGGAAATTATGAATTGGAAACTTAAAGATATCGAAGAGCGTGTTCATGCTGACATTACTGCTGTTGTAAAGGTCAGCGATACGATGTTTCCAGATGTGACAGTGCGAATAAATGATCGTGTAAAGGTGATTACTGAACCCTGTCATCACATTACAGTTTATTATAATAAACTTAACCAGGAACTGGATATAGGTCCGTTTTAAATAGATCCATAGAATATTCAATTCATTAATTGATTCCAAATCCCGATATACATTTACAACACGGGTTACCAGCTCTTATTTTTGACAACAACGGTGATCCTGACTTGATTAATTGATTATACAGCGTAAGATTTGCTGATAACGGGTTGATATCTGTCTTAGCTTCAGGTATTTTATACACCTGTATTTTTAATGAGAATCATTTCAAAATGCATATCCTGTATCCGATAGTTTTGCTATAATTACCGGATTCTTTTCGGGACTCCCTCAATACACCATTAATTTAAAGCTTGATGACTAACAGACGTCCCATGCACGTATTTAGAATTTATTTCAAAAACCAGGACAATAACAGGTATGAATAGAGCAGAAGAACTTGGTACCGGAAAAATAGGTTCTTTGTTATTAAAATTTTCACTTCCGGCAATAGTCGGGATGGTAGTTAATGCGTTGTATAATGTTGCAGACAGGGCTTTTGTTGGCAAGGGAGTTGGTTCACTTGCAATTGCAGGAATAACAGTTTCTTTTCCGGTGATGCTGGTCTTAATGGGATTCGGGATGCTTATTGGTTTGGGAGCTAATTCACTGATATCAATAAGATTAGGTGAAAAGAAAAAATCCGAGGCAGAACTGATCCTTGGAAACTCCATAGTTTTGTTGATTATTGTAACCATTCTTTTAACAACAGGCGGACTCATTTTTCTTAAACCGTTACTTGATCTATTTGGCGCAAGTCCTTCCGTATTACCCTACGCTTCAAGTTACCTGAAAATCATCCTGATTGGATCAATATTCCAGCATGTTGGTTTTGGTATGAATAATTTCATCAGAGGTGAAGGTAATCCAAAGGTTGCAATGTTTACCATGCTTATTGGTGGAATATTAAACATAATACTCGATCCTTTGTTCATATTTGTTTTCAAGTGGGGGATTGAGGGAGCTGCAGCTGCAACTGTAATATCACAGATGGTTTCGGCAATATGGGTTTTATCGTATTACTTTAGTGGAAAAAGCCTTTTAAAAATCCATTTTAAAAATTTTAAACTTAACTGGAATGTTGTAAAGTCAATTTTTGTACTTGGTTCAGCTCCATTTTCGATGCAGATTGCGGCCAGTATGGTAAACACATTACTTAATAAACAGCTGAGCTATCATGGGGGGGATCTGGCCCTTTCAGCAATGGGGATAGTGTTTAGTATCGGGATGTTATTCCTTATGCCTATTTTTGGAATAAACCAGGGTGCTCAACCTATTATAGGATATAATTATGGGGCCAGACAGTTTAATCGGGTTAAAAAAACACATCTTTTGGCATCAGTTGCAGCAACAGTTATAACCACAACCGGTTTTTTTGCAGCAATCTTTTTACCGGAAGTAATCATTGGTTTTTTTAACAGTGATGATAGTGATTTAATAGAATTAGGCAGTCATGCAATGCGGATATTTTTATCCATGTTTCCAATTGTAGGTTTTCAGATTGTGACCTCAAACTATTTTCAGGCAGTTGGAAAACCGCATCAGGCAATGCTTCTGAGCCTTTCCCGTCAGGTACTTCTTTTAATTCCCTTTCTATTTATTTTACCGGGAATCTGGGGACTTAATGGAGTTTTTGCATCCGGACCTGCAGCTGATTTCGGGGCTTCACTTCTTGCTGGAACCCTTTTTTACTTTGAAATGAAAAGCCTGCAACGAAAACATGATGCAACGGAGTAACTGGAATGAAATTGTTACTCCGCTTGAACATGTAAAAAAATCAGACTTTAATTGCTTTAGCTCTGGATCTCAGTATAAAAGACTGCACAACTGTTACAATATTTGATGCTACCCAGAAAAGGCCAATTCCTGCAGATATCTTCCATAAGAAAAAACCGGTGATTAATACAGGAAGCCAGTTCATGAAACTGTTTTGCTGTAAAGGTTGAGGTCCTGTTTTAGTTGAAAGCCATACAAGGGCAGATCCAATAATCGCAAGAAAGAAATCAGGACGTGCCAGGTCACTGATCCATAAGAAAGCTGTTCCGGAGAAAGATAACTCCCTGATAATTGCAATCATCCCGAGAACCAGAGGTAATTGAAGCAGGCCGCTGAGTAAACCAGACTTATCCAGAAGAGGCAGATTGTGTTTTTTGTAAAGATTAAGAGTTTCCTGCGACATTTTTTGTGGATTATCTCTATATTGAGCCTTTATTTTTTCAAGCTTTGGCTGCAATTTTTTCATTCGTGCCTGGTGATGAAGCGAACGGGTTGAATATTTAATTGTCAATGGAAGCAGAGCAAATCGGAGAATAAGTGTCGTTAACAATATAACCAGGCCAATACTGCCAAATACTGTAGTTAGTGAAGAAAAGTATCCGGTTAATAATTGTATCAGATTCGAAAACATGTAATTAAAAACTCCTTTGGTTGAAACTGTCATATTACGGTTCATCGATCTGTTTATGTTTCAGTTTCTGGTGGGGCAACGATATTTTATGAGCATTGAAATACGGGAATCCTGAATGAAATTACACAGTATGGTCTGAATGCAGATTGTCAAGTCAGCATTACAGCATGTTAACAGTGATCACCCGGGATTAGTTTGTTCAATTTACAGAAACTGTTTCGAAGTGATATTAAAACGGGTATCCTAATGCAAAGTAGATATTTCCATCAAAACGTCCATTACGGTCAAGTTTAATTCCATAATCAATCCTGAGTGGAAAAGATGGAATTCTCAGAAACAAACCAATACCGGCGGACCAGCGAAGGTCATAAAGAGAAAATGAACCAGGTGAAGTCCATATCTTGCCTGCATCAATAAACACTTCACCATTTAGTACTCTGTAAACAGGGAAAATTATATTTGCAACGTTCAGGATTAATGCGAATCTGCCACCTGTTATCTCACCAGTTGATGGTGAAATCTCATCTTCATCATAACCTCTTACTGGTCTTACCAGACCGAAACCTGCCCTGAATAGTTCCGATGGGGAAACGCCCTCTGTTGGGCCATAGCTGTTTATAAATCCTAAGTACAATGCTGAGCCGGTAATAAGATTGCCATTGAAAAAAGTGCGGTAGCTGCGAAGATCTGTTTGAATTCTGAAAAACTGATTACTCCACGACATCCATGGCCCTGCAAGCTCTCCGGTTAATGTTGCTGCTATTGCATTTCCAGGAAACAGAAGCGAATATCTGGTATCTCTGCGCAGGCTTGAGCCAAAAAGCAATGTGTTTGTTATTGAAGTATTAATCAGTGAATTACTTTCCGGTTCTGTTATAAAATGCTGGTTTTTATATGAAGTCCAGATTCTATAAGAATTATATATTCTGGCTATCCCACCTATTCCAAATGTAGCTCCGCTGATAACTTCTTTGTATGTATCCCAATCATACCTGTTGATATACCCTCTGATGTTGGCTGATACAGGAGCCGATAAAAACCATGGATAAGTATAAGATAGATATGCACCTGTCGAAACGAAAGAAACTTGTGCTGACAGTGAAGCTGTATGGCCAAGTCTGAAAAGGTTCTGGTGAGCAAAAACCAGATTGCCAAAAAGTCCCTCTATTGAGCTGTAACCGCCTCCTATCTGTAAATTGATCATATTTGCTTCTTCAACCTGAATCAATATCGGTGCTTCTACTGAATCGAGTTCTGTATAGATAAGAACGGTATCAATCGGTTCAATTGTAACATAAGAAAATAATCCGGTATTATATATCTGTCTGATTGAGAGTAGAATTTCTGAAGGAGTGAGTTTCTGACCCTGATTAAAAAGCAGCTCACGTTTAACTACAACTGGTTTAACCAGCTCAAGACCAAAGATTTCGATATCACCAGCAAGAACAACGGGGCCTTCGTACACGAAATAGTAAATATTTAGAGAGTTTTGTTCATTGATACGAGTGAAGTTTTGTACTTCAGCGAAAAAATGTCCTTTTGAATAGAGACTGTCTGTAATAATATCTGAACTATTGTTGTAAAGGGCAGAATCGAAACGGTTGCCTTCCTTAAGAGGAAGAATACTCTTATACCAGGAAGTATCGAACCTTGTATTGCCCTCTATAAATATTGAATCAATTAATGGCTGCGTATCATCGACAAGAAGTTGTGATGATTGTGTTATAATTGAGTTGTTGTTTTGCAGAATGGAACCAGTGCATGCCAGAGTGAGAATGAAGAACAATAAGGGCATTTTCATGGTTAATGCGGTTTCTGGTAACTGTATCAGTTCGGGAAGTTATCTGTTCAGATTATTAGAGTAGTCAAATTTTGTACCAGTCTGATTGTAAGCAATATTGAGGAAATCAAAAAAAGAGACTGCCTGTTAAGGTGATCGCCTTAAAGTCGTTGGCGAGACCAATGATGAATTCGTTAAATGTATCTTATTAATTGAATAGTCTGATTGCCTGGTTTTTAAATTTGGTTGTTATGAGATTTTCAGGAATTTTTAAGTGCTTAATAGTTTCAATTTTCAAAAAAAAAACAATCATAATCATATAACGGATTCAATTATCATTTTTAATTCGGCAAAGTTTTGTGATCTCGATAAAAGGTTACGTCTTTTTGAAGCACCATCAATACCTTTTAAATACTTGACCAAATGCTTTTTCATATCTTTTAATGCACGTAACTCACCATATTTTTCTTTGTAACGGTTCAGGTGAACTAATGCGGTCTCAATTTTTTGACTGTTTTTTATTTTCGGAACAGGTTTTCCAGAAAAAACTGCTTTGATTTGCTTGAGAATAAATGGATTGCCAAAAGATGCCCTTCCAACCATAACTGAGTCACATCCGGTCTCATTAACCATCCGGAGTGCATCCTGTGCCGTTTCAATATCTCCATTACCAATAACCGGTATGGAAACGGTTTCTTTAACCAAACGTATTCTTTCCCAAAAAGAGTGACCAGAAAAAACCATTGTCTGAGAACGGGGGTGAAGCGTAATAGCTGCTACACCACAATCCTGGGCGGCCAATGCATACTCAATATCAACCCACTGATATTTTTGCCATCCGGAACGCAGTTTTACTGTTACAGGAATGGAAACTGCAGAAATTATACTGCGTAATATTTTCATAAAATTATCTATATCTTTAAGAAGGGCAGCACCACCGTTTTTTTTAATAACCTTTTGGACCGGGCATCCACAATTCAAATCTATAAAATCGGGTTCAAATTTATTTTCAATTATTTCTGATGCACGTGAGAGAGATTCTGAATCTGCTCCAAACAGTTGTATTCCAATTGGACGTTCTGTTTCATTAAATTCTGCGAGTTCATAAGTTGCCTGGGAACCATATATCAAACCTTCAGCGCTAATCATCTCGGAATAAACAATATCGGCTCCAAATTCTTTACAGATCTTTCTGAAAACAGAATCGGTTATTTCTGCCATTGGAGCAACTATAACTTTGTTACCTTGAAAATTCATGGAATGTAAAATACAATTCCAATGTGAATGAATCCTAAAATTCTTACAAAACTTGAATCAGCTTGGCTGAAATAAATCAGTTATCATTGCCAGGCTGGTTTGAAAATTCGTTTTGGATAAGTGATGCAATATTAAAAAAGTTGCTAACGACTCTGATTGTTTGACGAAATAACAAATTGCATATTTAATCAGATAGAATTGGATTATTTTATTGTGATGAGAAGAGGAATTTTATGAAAATGTTTGAACAGGTACAATTCGACAGTAACCCGACAGTATTGGCTGCATGGCCGGGAATGGGGAATGTGGGGTTGATTGCAGTAGATTACCTTAGAAGAAAACTGGATTCAAAGATATTTGCAGAAATAGATATGACTCCCTTTTTTATACCGGATTCAATACTTGTTAAGGAAGGGATCGCTCAACTGCCCGAAATACCTACAAGTATTTTTTATTATTCGAAAGATCCGGATCTGATAATTTTTGAAAGCAATTCACAGGTATCGGGCCGGGAGGGTATTCTGATAATCAAGACAATTCTTGATATAATAATGCAGTTTCATATTGGACACATTTTTACCTTTGCAGCATTTGCGCATCCAATGTCTCATCGTAACAATTCAGATGTACTTGGTACATGTAATACAGAAAGATTACTTATGTCATTAAAAGAAAAAGGTGTAGTTCCAATGCCGGATGGCTATATCGCAGGATTGAATGGTTTACTTCTCGGTGTCGCAGCATCAAGAAACATTAATGTTGCCTGTTTACTGGGTACAATACCTGGATATGCAATAAACCTCAGTTATCCTAAAGCATCTCTTCAAATCGTAAAATTCATTTCAGAAATCCTCGAATTTGAAATCGATATAACAGAACTGGAGCAGGGGGTTGCTGATATGGATCAGCAGTTTGAAGCGATTGAAGAACGTATCAGGGAGTTCGTGCCTTCTGTTAATCGAGGGCTGGATCAGGAAATGTCTGATATTGAGGATGAAAAAGTACCTCATTACATAATGAATAAAATAGAACGGCTTTTTGATGAAGCCAGAAAAGACAGATCAAAAGCTGCATTTCTTAAAGAGGAACTGGACAGGTGGAATCTGTTTGAATTATATGAAAACCGGTTTCTGGATCTTTTTAAGGATAAGTAAAAAAGATCCCAAGCGTTTTTTATGACGTTTTTGAAATAGCAGGCCTGGTCAAATCCGTTCATAAGATCTGTTTCTGTTGGTGACGGATCGTTATAATGAATTTCTACTTTCTTATAGTCTTCGTGAAATTATCTGTTGGGCTGTAGTGCCAAACAATGGTTTTGCAGTAGTTTGGCAGTAATGCAAAATACGGCTATTATTACGGACATTTACATTGATACAGGTCGTTTCAATGCCTTCTTGGCATATCTATTTTACTATTCTATTTATTCACTTTTTTCAAAACGACATTGTCACCATAGTCAAAAATGTCAACTCCAAATTTTCTCTTTGCCTGAGTTTTGTTCATTTTCAATTTCGTAAACCCGGCTTTTTCGTATGATTTTATTGCTCTGGTATTGCGTAATGATGGAGAAATGTAAAAATTATTTATACCTTTCGAATCGAAGAGGTAAATGCATAATAGTTTCAATGCTTCAGATCCATATCCTTTCCCGCAAAACATTTCATCTTTTAGCCAGATATCCAATACTACCCAATTTTTCCTTAAATTCATCAAATCATAGCATAATGTACCAATTTCCTCATTATCATTCATTATAATAAAACATTTTCCTGAGCTTTCGATTTCAGTAAAAAAGCTGTCGGAAAAATCCTCAACAAATTCATCAAATGATGGAATAGGTGCATCCGGGTAATCTGGTTCCCCTAACATCGTTTTTGTAATATTGGAATTAGACATCCAGTTATAAATTATCGGTCGGTCTTCAAGAACAGCTCTTCTCAATAATATTTTAAATCCGGGATATTGAATCCAGCTATATTTTTTTGTCATTCAGTTCCCTTGTTTGGAGTATGGTTTTATTCATGTTTTGTTTGGACGATTGCTGTAATTATAAAAAGCAGATTTTCACCCATTAAGGTTTTACATGAAATTGCAAGTTCAATATTCAATTTTGCATACTGTTACCACAACGTATTTTCATGGATACTCTATATTATCAAAGTGCCAATGTCCGCGAAACAGATCGCGTGAAGGAATCGTTACTATTTAGGTTAAAAATAATCCATTTTTACCCTCAGATTTGCAGGAAAATATAATGTCATTATACCAAATCATATATAACATCGCTCTTGGAATGAAATCTGGTACTGAATATCTCAGCTATGGCAGGGAAATAGTTACACGATGGTGTTACGAGAAACTGGTGCAATCTGACAACAATGAAATAAAGAATATTCTAGATATTGGATGCGGAAAAGGTGATGATCTGCTGAATATTCAGAAAATTGCTGCAAAACGCTGTAATCTCTTTGGAATCGAATCTTATGAAGAATATAGAAGTATCTGTGAAAAAAAAGGGATTAAAACTGAAGGCCTGAACATAGAACGGGACACATTTCCTTTTGATACGGCTTTTTTCGACATCATTGTGATAAATCAGGTTCTGGAACATACAAAAGACATTTTCTTTGTAGTGTCGGAAATTTCACGTATTCTAAAGCCTAATGGAACACTGGTAATTGGTGTGCCTAATCTGGCAACCTGGCACGACAGAATAATCTTGTTATTAGGGCAACAACCCTCAGGTATAAAAGTACCAGGCCCACATGTACGTGGTTTCACAATTCCAGGTATAAAGAATTTTGTTTCCTTAGATGATTATTTTAAAATTGTGGATATAAAAGGTTCTGGTTTTTATCCATTTCCGTCATTTATAGCCAAATTTCTTTCAAAACTGTTTCCTTCCCTGGCAACCTCAATATTTTTTCTTTGCGAAAGAACAGAAAAGGCTGGAACATTTATCGAAGTTCTTAATACACGTTTTTATGAAACAAATTACTATAGGGGAGAACAGAATTAATCACTAATTCTATCTGTTTGAATATTTTTTGAAAGTTATCAATAAGAATGTATGCTGTTTTGTGGTAAACAGCTCTGTTATCGGTTAAATTGCTCCAGCTATCGAAGGCCTGCGGTTTTTCATGCTATCTTATATTCAATTTCTTTTTTATATCCTTTATGAATCCCCTTGGGGAAACCCACTGATTCATAAAACCTTTGCGATCCTTTTCTGAAACTATCGGTAATAAGTTGAATCTGACAACATTTTTTCTTTTTTGCCATCGATTCAATTCGTTTAAAAAGCGCTTTCCCGATTCCTCTTCTCCTGTAAGTTACATCAACAACAAAATTTTCAATTACCAAAATAGGTTTACAGTCTCCATACAACTGATGACAAATGATTCCTGTTATTGTTCCCACAACTTTTTTGTTTTCAATAGCACTGAGAATTATGTAATCAGGATGTTTGTTAAGTAAGGAAAGGGTACTTTCCATTTTTTCCATGCAGGATTCTTCATTCCAGAACCCTCTATAGAGCGATGCTATTGCTCTGAGGTCTTGTTCTTTAACTTTTCTTATTATCATTATGGTCTTTTCTCTTATGTTCTTATCCGCCAGGGTTATTGTTGACATTTTGCACTGCTCTGTTACTTTCGCAGAACTGTTTCCTGTACTGTAATGCTATATTTTGTCTTCTATTGCCTTTCGAAGTGCCAATTCATTGTTTGAAGTCAATACCTCAAGATTTTTCGTTATCCTCTCTGCTGACCAGTTCCACCACTTTACCGTTTGAAGAAGGTTTATAAAATCATCATTAAACCTTTTCCGGATCTCTTTTGCCGGATTTCCTCCGACAATTGAATAAGGGGCAACGTCTTTGACAATAACTGACTTTGCTCCTATAATTGCTCCATTTCCAACTTTGATACCCGGCATTATCAAAGAATCATATCCGATCCAGACATCGTTTCCGATTACAGTATCTTTTTTGTAAGGCAAATCATCCATTTTCGGCGTTACTCTTTCCCATCCATTTCCAAAAATCGAGAAGGGATAGGTCGTGAATGCATCAATTTTATGATTCGCACCATTCATGATAAATTTGACATCCCGTGCTATCGCACAGAATTTTCCAATGATTAATTTATCGTTCATGAATGGGTAGTGGTAAAGCACATTTCTTTCAAATCCTTCAGAGTCAATTGGGTCATCGTAGTAAGTGTAGTCGCCAACTATGATATTGGGATTCTTTATTACGTTTTTCAAATAACAAACCTGGTCAAATCCCTTCATCGGGTGCGTTTCGCTCGGTTTGGGTCCGGTCATAATTCATTCCTTATAAGTTTCTATTCACATCACAAATCAGAATGTTTTGATAATTCAAAATCAGGTTTTAAATACTTTTATTACCAATTATAATTAACAGATAATTGATGAGCTAATATCATTGTTCAATAAGTTTTTCCAGCATCTTTAATACATAAAAAAACACTTGATGTTTTTATACTGAAAACAAGTGCTACTACAATATAATAAAGCGAACGTATGTTGAGTTCTAACATGTTGTTTAATTTTTGCTACAATTGAGAATTTCAAACAATGATTAATTGTAATTGTTTGCCAATTAATTTTGGGGTCATCAGGGTCGCCGAGTGCACACGCCTCCCCCCCCCCAACCCCGCCATACTTTGAATTGGTAAACGAAATGGGTCTGAATTAAAAAAATAAAGCAGACTGTCGGTGACAATCTGCATTTTATTTATGAATTCCCGAATGCCTTGTCGAGGATTTCTTGCGGCGGTCTTGGTGTAAATGCGCTGACAGCGGGGATCACAGCAAAAGGAATGATCATCGCCAGTGAAGAAGCGATTGGTGAATTAGCCGGACCCAGGACGAAAAACAGTACAATTGATGTTGTGAGACCGGTAATTATTCCGCTATAAATGCCAGCTTTTGTAGTGCCTTTCCAGAACAGTCCGTAAAATATCGCTGCCATGAAAGATCCCGCAACGGCTCCCCAGGAAAGAGACATCAGCGTTACGATTACATTAAACTGGTACAACGCGATCAGAAACGAAATGATAATGAACAGGCCGCTCAACAGGCGCATAAGCGTCAGCGATCTCTTTGGTGAAATCTGCGGATTGATGTGACCCTTGTATAAGTCTATTGCGATAGATGAAGCGGACACAAGAACCAGCGAAGAGAGCGTGGACATGGATGCCGAAAGGATCAGCAGAAGAATTACAGCCATAAGTGTTTCGGGAAGTTGACTGGTAAGCAACCCGGGAATAATCAGGTCAAAATTTATGATTCCGTTTGCAGTCGGAGGAGTGTCGTAGAAAAGATGGGACAGTGCCCCGTTGAAATAGGCTGCGCTCACTACGACAAGCGCGAATATTGTTGTTATGACAGCCGCAGAGCGAATTACCTTGTGGCTTTTAACTGCATAGAATTTCTGGACCATCTGCGGCAGTCCCCAGGTACCAAACGAGGTCATAAACACAAGCGATATAAGCATCAGCGTTCCCGGACGTTTGCCTGCAGGCATATGGACAGTGTAATTTTCTGTTATGTTTCCGAGTGCCTGGAAAAACCCTCCAGCTTTATCGAGAAGCACGGCAATCATTAGAATGGAACCAATGATCATTATGATGCCCTGGATAAAATCGGTAAGGGTTATGGCAAAATATCCCCCCAGTACAAGATAAATACCTGTAATACCGATCATGGCGACAAGGGCCCAGATGTATGGAATATGAAATGTCATTTCGAACAGATGTCCAAGACCCTTGAAAATGGAGGCCGAATAAGGCAGCAGAAATATGAAAATGATAACAGCAGAAAGGATTTTCAGATATCCTGATCCGAAGCGTTCATGGAGAAATTCCGGGAGTGTCATGACATCAAGGTTTTGTGACATCCTGCGCATCCGGGAAGCGAGCACGATCCAGGAAAGGCCACAGCCCAGTACCGCATTGCCAACGGCTATCCACAGGACATTAAGGCCAAAGCCCCAGCCCAGTTTACCTGCAAAGCCGATAAACACCACTGCCGAGAAGTAGGATGTGCCGAAAGCGATAGCTGACATCCAAGGCCCTATGCTTCGGCCGCCGAGAAAAAAATCATTAAGTGACTTTGTTTTTTTCATGCCCCAGATGCCGATACCGACCATAAGCGCAACAAAAACAGAAACTAGTAATAAAGAAAACATGAAAGCCTTTCCTGTTATTAAGAATTACAAATGATGGCTAATGATACGGCACTTACTGGGCCGTCAAGAAAAAGCTGCATATGGCAGTTGTTCCTTTCATAGCGGTGAAAGAAATTCATAATATAGTAAAAATGTGACTTTATTTCTTTTTTTTTCTGAAAATGAAACTAATCAGTTGTTATTCGGGCTGTTTCATTGTCCAAATCACAACAGAGCTAAGACTGCTGATAATTCGTTTGCTTTGTACAGGCGTTTCGAGTATTTTTTCTACACTTTTACAAAAATCTGATTTTGGAACCGAGAAATATATGAAAAAAAATAGATCGTTAAATAGATTAGTATGGCTTGTTCTGATGTTTCCTGCAATTGCTATGGCATCTGATGGATCTGAGTCGTTAGTATATAAGATGTCCACACTGGTTTTTCAGCTCAGCGTAATTTTGTTTGCAGCCCGTTTCGGTGGAATTCTCTTTAAAAAGATGAAATTTCCCAGTGTTTTAGGTGAACTGATTGCAGGAATTATCCTTGGACCATCGTTATTGGGGAGTATTCCGATACCTTTTCTTTTTGAAAATGGATTATTTCCTCAAGTGGAAGGTGCACTCATCCCGGTTCAGCCTGAGCTCTACGCCATTTCAACAATTGGCTCTATTGTATTACTGTTTTTAGTAGGACTGGAAACTGACCTTAAATTATTAGTTCAATTCTCGGTTGCTGGTGTGGTGGTTGGTATCGGTGGTGTAGTATTCTCCTTTATAATTGGAGCCTTTACTACTTCCTGGTGGTTAAATCTTCCTTTCAGTGATCCGCAGGTACTTCTGATGGGGGTTATTTCTACTGCCACTTCTGTGGGTATTACTATCCGGGTATTATCTGAGAGAAAGAAGGTAGGATCTCCGGAGGGGATGACCATTCTCGCAGGTGCTGTTGTGGATGATATCCTTGGGATAATCCTGTTATCAGTTGTTTTAGGGGTGGCAACCCTGAGTAGAAAAGCCGGACAGCAATCCAGTCAGCTTTTCGAAGTAGGCATGTTGATTTTCAGAGCTGTAGGGGTATGGTTGGGTTTTACTACAGTTGGTCTGTTGCTATCTCATAAAATCGGTTCATTTTTGAAGATATTTAAAAATATCGGTACTATCAGTGCTCTGGCTCTTGGGTTGGCCCTGCTTCTTTCCGGCATATTTGAGAGAGCAGGATTGGCAATGATCATCGGTGCCTATGTCATGGGCCTGACTTTGTCTAGAACTGATCTGGCCAATGTGATTGGAAATGCTCTACATCCGGTTCATGAATTTTTTGTTCCGGTATTTTTTGTGGTGATGGGGATGCTGGTTAACATTAAGGAAGTGATATCTCCATCTGTGCTTACATTTGGACTAATTTTTACCGTGAGTGCGGTTGCCGCCAAAATTATTGGATGTGGTATACCTACCTTTGGTCTTAAATTCAATTTTCTTGGGGCATTCAGGATAGGTGTGGGAATGGTTCCCCGTGGGGAAGTCGCTTTGATTGTAGCTGGTATCGGGCTCTCTTCGGGCTTTCTGGATCAGCAGCTTTTTGGAGCTGCGATTCTTATGACTTTGATTACCACTATTGTTGCTCCTCTTATTCTTAATGTAATTTTAACCGACAAAAAAGGATCTCTGAAGGAACTGGAGAAAGGTGAGCTGGTTGAAACTAATTACGACATGGCCAGCCCCTATATGGTGGAGCTTCTATCGGAGCGTATTGTTCAGTCTTTTATGAGTGAAGGCTATTATGTTAATACAATCGAAGACGAGTTTAAAATCTACCATTTCCGCAGGGAGAAGACAGCCATTACTCTTTTTGTGGAACAGAAAAAACTTCGTTTTGAGAACAATTCTACCGACACTATCTTTGTTAAATATATCGTTTATGAGAATCTGGTACGGCTTAATGATATGATCAACGAGATTAAAGATCTGGTTAAGCCAGATGAACTGAAACAGGAACTGAGTGAGGGTGAGATCAGCACTGACTTTGATGTGAAAAAAGTACTTTCAAAAGATTGTATCTCTATTGATCTGAAATCAAATACCAAAAATGAAGTCATTAAAGAACTGATTTACATACTGCATAAAAACGGGAAGATTTCTGATCCTGATGCTGCATTGCAAGCCGTTATGGAAAGAGAGAACAGTCTCAGTACCGGTTTGCAGAATGGAATCGCTCTTCCACACGGTAAAACCGATTCTGTAGAAAAACTGGTTGTGTCTGTTGGAATCCACCGAAAGGGTATAGAATTCCAGTCTCTGGATGGAAGAAGCGCCCGGATTTTTATATGTGCAGTTTCTCCTAAAAAAATCACCGGACCACATATCCGGTTCATTGCTCATGTAGGCGCATTGCTTAATACGCAAGAAAAAGTAAATGATCTTCTGAAAAGCAGTACTAAAGAGGAAGTTTACAGGTTTTTTACTGATAGAATCAAAAAAACTGTCTGATTGAACTGGTTTTATTCTGAAAACCAAACTTAATACATAAAGTTTCCTGAAAAAACAGGAAAATTACAAATTCCCAAAAAGAAACAGAAAGAATGTTTTTGAAATATGGGCTGTTCAAAAGATATTCTTTGTTCTTGCTCTATATGACAGGCTTTCTCATCATTTAAAATTGATTTTATCCGTTAGTCAAAATCAAAAGCAACGACTTTAAAGTTATTATGCAGTTTCATTTATTTGCTTTTTTCACCAGAATGTAGACTCCTATCGTTGAGCACTCCAATTTCCGTTCATTTTAAATACATCAATTCATTTGCTGCGTTTAGAGCAATATTATTTATTTACCAAATCTACACTTTTTTTACTTGTGAAAAACTGAATCTACTAACAGGTCTTATTTTCAGGTGCCGCCGGTGGTGGTCTTGCTCCTCATGCCATTTTATGGCACACAATGTCTGTTTCCCGCAAAAAATGTAATTAAGATAAAAGTATACCTCCGGTTCAAACTGAACCACTATTACATGTTAAATGTATTTTCCGTAAACTAATTTTTTTAATTGATAGTCCGATTAAGGGAATGATAATTAAGGCTTCTAAATAGCCTAATGTTTGCAACCAGTGTGTTTTTAGAAACCCCAGGCCATTTTGCTGAACAATACCAACAATAATGAAATCAAGCAAAAATACCCCAAAAGAAGCATATAATGAAAACCACACACTGTTGTGGAAATAATCACCTTCAAGAAATGAAAGCAAAATGAAAGTAAGTACCGGAAAAACCGAAAACATAACCTGCCACAATATTATTATCTTAAATAACGCAGGTATATTTACAAAATATCCAAATGACAGTCCTGTCAAGTAAAAGAATAGCCATCCCAAAATTGTAACTAATAAAAAGATAAAATGTTTATTCATTTCTTCATCCCCCCGTTGAAATATAAATTGTTAACTAATCTTTTTCATAATTAAATTATGCCCTACTCAATTTTGCATAACAGATCTGGATTTTGAAAGTTTTGTGGCTATTATATTCTTGATACATTAAATCACTTCTTGAAAACTCGTACCTGCGATTTAAACTGTTTGAATTTTCCTTCTCTGCCGCGATCCACTGTTTCATTCCCTTCACCGACCCGAAAAAAAACTCTATAACATTATCAGGAAACAATATATAATAACAAAAAATCAGAATCGTTTTTTAAAAAGGATTGTTGAATGATTGTTAAAGGTTTGTTTTCAGTTATAATGTCCCTAATGTTTTTAATGAGTTGTAATTTTCTTGAGCAGGTTGTTGGTACTGATGAGGATGAGAAAAAAAATCTGGATTTATTAGTTGATACAACTGTTACGGTTTCTTCTCAGAATGCTGTAATTACGGCCGATGATGGTTTTTCATTGCTTATTCCTCAGGGACTTACAACATCACAGTTTAGAGTAAATGTTAAAAAACCACAGGAAACAGATAATTGCGAAGAAATAAAAATATTGAATTGTTATGATATAAATCTGAGCTTTGGCAATACATTCAGTTCTTTTTTAACCATAACCATTCCTTTCGATGTAAATGAGGTCGAAAATATCGATTCGCTAAAAGCTGTATTCTATGATGAAGAGAGTAGAACCTGGGTTCCTTTTGAGTCAGGAAATGTGCAAAATGGTTCCATAACATTTACAACAAACCACCTCACTGTTGTTGGAGTAGTGGAATTTATCACAAATGGTGGCTATGCACATAAATTCACCGGGGCACAAGGAGTAATAGTATACTTTAATCTTACTGGAAAACATTCAGTAATGAGTGCTGTCGACTATGGTGAAATCCTTGATCAACCTTATCATATTAAAACAACAGATCCACTGTTTAGTCCAACATTCATTCAGGACATTGCATTTGCAATAAAAGATGCAAGGGAAGTATTAGCAGCCGACCCCAACTCATTGCAAGCACCAGAAGCAGATGAGACCGTTACGGTTTATGTAAAAAATCTGGGAGGCAGTGATGGGCAATATGGAACTGTTGGTGGAGCACTATATATTAATAACACTGTAACATTACCTACAAAACCGTCTGGTATTTCTAAACGGCAGGTTCTTCAATCTACTGCAGCCCATGAGTATCTTCATTTTGTTCAGGACTATTATTATGTTATGAATAATGCATCAATCGGTTTATGGTGGCTTGAAGCGATTGCGACTCAAGCGGACAGAATGGTCTGGGGTGACAAGTTTACCTATGGTGAATCAGAGATCTATTCTATTGAAAGTAATGCAGGCCTTATAGGCAATCTCAGCAGGTCGTGGGATAATTGTTCTTCAGATCCCAACTGGTATCTGGCTGGTTGTTTTTTAAATTATCTCTCAAGGTATCGTGATGGAACAAAGCTTAATATCGCTTCGATTCTTAAAGCAGGAGGATCATCCAATTCCATATACCGTATCGTTTTGAATGATGAAATCCAGTCTCAGCTTTCATCTGATTTAGGTACAGAGTTTACTGATTATGTAAGATATCTTTTTGAAGAAGGTAACGAAAACATGACTGTGTTATCGGATGGAATAGTTTATGTTGAAACAGATCCATCTTTTAATATAACGATCCAAAGAAACCAGAACAGTACCAGAGAAGAGGGAAAGGTTGGTGTCCCTTATCTTGCAGCAAAAATGATTACACTTAAAAATAGTGGCACAGACACATTAAAAACTAAAATAAGTAAAGTCTCTTCTTTATGGTCCGATATTTATCTATGTCAATATGATCAGGCGAGCGAAAAATTTACAGGATTTGTTCAGGTAAATAGTGATGATGTTATATCTACTTTGCCATTAAAAAACGATAAGGATTATATACTTTTAATAAACGGATCAATTACAGCTACAGATACCGTCAAGCTTGCCATGTCCAGAGCTGAAGATGCGAAAATCGACATTTTTCAATATATGAGATTTGTTCTGGAAGCATCAGACGAAGCGTTCAACTACAGCAATGGAAAAAAAGATTCCAACTTTGAAATTGGATTTATTTCTGACCAGACAGATGCATACCGGTCCATAGAATCTGTATTTAAAAACGACGGTACCTTCTCTATAATCTCTGAAAAAGTAACTGGGGCGGTTGTTTCGGGCGGCTATGATGAAGAGGCCAGCAGTTACGATTCATGCAGATTAACGGTTAAGGGAAAATACAAAGATAATGTTCTCTATGATATCGAAATTAACCAGAACAAACAGATAATTACTCCTGATAATGCATTGGTTAAAAATAGCAATGGTAAAGATACTTTAGTGACAACGATTTATAATGAGACACATTCACTTGAAATAGATACGGTTTTACTGGATCAAAGCAGCGGATATTATACTTATTACAAAATATGGAATGGAAATAACATCCAGCCGCATGTTCTCAAACTGGAACATTCATTTGAAGAATATGCAGAATTCGATAACAAGGTTGAATCAATTATTCCTAATACAAAAATTAATAGTGTTGATTGGGGATTAATGGTTACGATGACTATGCTTTGCGGGAAAAAGTGATTTATATCTAAGCTGGATGGTAAAGACCAGACAGTAATAACAGGAATTTCATGAAAAACAATTAACTAAAAACTCTTTCCTGTCTGGTGTTAACCGGAGTGGAGTCGCATCTTCCCCTATCCGCTGAGCTACTTTTTTGTTATAATTGGTAAACAGCCGGAAACCTATCGTGAATGTGTTTTTATAAAAAACAAGTTTATGAAGGGTGTTCCGTAGAGCGGGACCGAAGGGCTGCAACCCGGATGGTTGCTGTAACCATGTTACGATACAGCGATTTAATAAAAGTAAAGCTGACCCGATCACCTTAGTCTTGTTTCGTATTTAGATGTCCTAATTTCTAATTATTAATTGTTATCTTATTGCATCTGATTGTTTTTAGGATTTTTCAATAATCCGGAAATATTCAAAAGTTTCCACACGCCCACAACATCAATTTATTTGTTCTATTCCTGTTTCTGTTTTCGAATTTCTGATTTTTTGTTATGGTTCTATTTCGAACTTCAGAATTCTTGTTTCGAATTTTTAATAGCTGTCCGCGGGGGTAGTGTACGCCCGGCGACCCGGATGATCAAAAATTTTGACTAAACGTTGCCAAAAATAGCCATACCGATATCTGGACGACCAGTCCTTTTGTTTTATCTTTACAAGAACAATAATGGATATCTATGAACATGAGTATCTCTTTTATCTTGTGACATTATTTAAAATCAAAGACTTGGAATTATTAATACCAGATTTGTGATTACTTTGATTATTGATAATTATAAAAATTGTATACAGGTTTTCTGACTTCAAAAACTTTTTTAGTGTAGATTCATTATTTAAAATAGGGTAAAATTTTCAGATGATCGGTTGAATCGACAAAAAGGTTCATTGCCAACTATTCTTTGTTTATGGGTTGAATGCGATCAGAATCTGTAATCACTATTGGTTTTCATGTTTTTTGAAAGCCAATCAATCAGAAGGAGAGACAAGATGTTAAACAAATCAGACAAAAAGATTACCCGGGTCAACTATGCTGCCCTTTTGCTTGTACTCTGTGCGTACAATATAATCTTTGGTGAAACCTGGGAGAGAGTACTCTCCTATGAGTCCATAAGTGCTGCATCATCAGGTGTAATGCTCAACGGGATTGCATACGGAAACGGAAGCTATGTAGCTGTGGGTGATAATGGTCAGAAAGCCGGAGGCGCAGGTATGTTTACTTCAACTGATGGCAAACAATGGACAGGTCGCAACAACCCATGGGTCTCGACCAGACTCAAAGGAGTCAAATTCCTCGATGGTAAATTCTATGCTTATGGTGGTTGCTGGGATACTGCACAATCATCAGAAACATACGGCCAGTATTTAGAAAAGATCTGGAGATCCGATAATGGCTCTGACTGGGGAGTCGTATTCTCTGAAGTCAGTTCCTCCAGCACTCCTGACATTCGTGCATTAGCATACGGAAATGAGACGTTTATCGCAGGGAGCGGATATAATATCTGGTATTCCAATAACCTTCAGTCTTGGAGCTGCAAACCTTCTGATGAGGGAAGCCCGGATATACACTATACCGATATTGCATTTGGCAATGGAATATTTGTAGCCACCGGCTATCATGTTAGTGAACCACGAGTTTATACCTCAACAGACGGAATCAACTGGGAAATTCAGCAAGAGGATACGTATGGTGGGGGGTTGCCGGCGGATTTCGTACGTTTTGTAAATTCCCACTTTATCATCGGCCTGTCGAGCGGCGGGGGAGCAATGAAGATATCAGGTGATGGTAAACAGTGGCTTGATATTTATCATGGAAGGGGATCAGGTATAGCCTATGGAAATGGTGGATATGTCATAACTGACGAGATCGCCGGGAACCCTCCTGGAGCGATTCTATACTCAACCAATCTGACCGATAACATGGCCCGGGTATGGTATGATCATGGCACCAGCGAAGTAATGAGCCTTAAAGATGTTGCTTCAGGAGCAGGTGGCTTCGTAGCAGTAGGAAATCCTGGTATTTATTACTGTTCATTTGATGACATGATACAGTATCCGGCAATTATTGGTGAAGATACCATTTTGCTTAATGTTGGAGTTCCCTTCCAGTATTCAGTTGAAGTGGTTAATTTTGCACCAGTTCAAATATACAGACAGTCCCTATTCAATGGCACCGGTTTTGACTTGCCGCCCGGAGTGACCCAGAATACTTCTTCACCCCATTATTCCGGTACTCCGACTTCGGCCGGCGAATGGTCAGTGATGCTTTATGCAACCGAGGATAATACAGGAAACAGGCTTTACGCTAAAAGAAAATTGACTTTTTTAGTATCTTCACCTGTGCCAATATCAAGAATGCAAACTAATCCCCGGGAAAAGACAGGATTGTCTTTGAGCAGTAAGGGTATTCAAAGGGGTATATATTTTAATACAAAACCAATAGACTGTCTGATCGTGATTTATAACCTTAAAGGTGAAAAAATCCGGGCTTTACACGTTTCTTCCGGGCAGACTTTCTGGGATGGAAGTATTCCTGGAGGTTTTGTTTCAAGCGGTAGCTATTTTGCAGTTATGAAAACTAATAAAGGCGATCTGGTTCATCGATTCCTTTTCTAATGATACGTATTGAAAGATGATACCGGTTATCTGCTTATGATTGCATCCATTTTACCCAAATTTGTGATAATGAACTGGTTGCCGGTAAGCTCGCCGTAATTTTGAGATTTATGAGTCACTGGATTTTCTGGGTACATCTAAATAATATGCGATACACTTGTTGCATAAATATATACTTTTTGAAGGTACAATAATGTAAAATTTCAAAATTGTACGCAATTTAAACAGACAGGTTGTTGATTTGAAAAAATATCCCAAAACAGGCGTTGTTTTAACTGTTCTATCATTGATGCTTTGTAGTACATCTTCCACAGGGCCTTCGACTGATCTGCCTTCCGGAATAACCACTGAAACTGTTGATCAGAAAATTGGCCCGGATGGAGGAACCATATCACTCTCAAATGGGTCACAAATCGTTTTTCCACCTCAGGCAGTTCACACTGATGTTAATCTTACAGTAAGCATTCTTGAACCGGATTCATTCTTTGAACCTGATAGTTTTATTGAACGAATAGTTTTTCGATGCACTGGAACACAAGGTGACTTTGGTATTCCAGTCCAAATCAGGGTACCACTACCCAAAGATTTCTCCGAAAATGATACCGGTTTATTATTTGGTGGTTACCTTGATGAAACTACCGGTCTTAGAAAAATGATGGGTTGTAATATTGAAAAAAGTGGAGATTCAGTGTGGGGGGTAATGGAACTAAACCATTTTTCCAATCCGTTTATGGAATGGATGCGCAAAAAGAAGCGACCACCTCAATCAGCGGGTCCGCTAATGGTACCTTATTATGGGCAGGGAGCGAGTCAGTACTGCTGGGCGGCTTCTCTACAGATGGTAACGCAATTCGCATCCTATAGCATGCAGAGAAACATAATGGAAATAATCGGTGAAACTCAAGTTGACGAGGGTGGATTAACAGGTCTTGAATTTCGGTCAAATTCAACCATTTCCAATATTGTCAAAAAAAGGACAGGCGCAATCCCGGATCGCTGTCAGTATGACTTTGTTAATTATGATCTTGCCAGAGAATTTATAAAGCGGGAGATCGGGTTGCGGGGAATACCGGTAGCTTTTCACTTCACTCCGTGGAGCCATGCAATCGTCATTATTGGCTATAATGGAAATACTTTTATTGCTCATGATCCAGCCGCTACGGCTACGAATTCCATAGGGTACAAAGAAATCCCCTGGACTGACATTAAAAGCAAAATGGGTTTAGGACATAACATGACTTTCCTGTCAATACCGGGAAAACAATCCGCAGCGCCTCATATTACTTTAAATATTATGAACGATGCTTTTCAATTCGTAAAACCAGTACATCCATCTGATACACTCTCAAGAATATACCGGTTCAGGTGGGATTCCAAATCACAAGAAGGGTACTCTGTTTTTGATACGAGAGAACAGGAAAGAGTTGCCTTTTTACCTGGAACAATTAAAGATTTTGATCCAAACGGTTCGATTGAAGTTGTAAATTCATCAAAAACAGAAACTCATACAATAAGCGCATCCATGGATCTTGTATGTCTTGCTGAAAAGGGGTATTATCATAGTCAACATATTACACAGACCCTTCCTCCTAATTCTCTGCATAAACTGAAGTTTCAGAGCGTTTTGTTTGACAGTATACGTTATGATGCAGAGTCACCAGTCGAATACGCATTGACAATACGAATTTTTGAAAACAGCAGCCTCATAGATGAACAGAGTGTTTATTTTGAGGTCGCACCTCGCAGTATCCATATTGAAAAAGCCACCCCTGAAAGCGCAGGAATCGGCTCGCGTGTTCAGATAAAGGGTTATGGGTTTGGCACAACCGCACATGATGTACGGGTGACGTTTTCGGGAAAGGAAGCTTTAATTGATAGCGCATCCTGGAACGACACGCTAATATCGGTTTTTATTCCGGAAAACGCTGTTACCGGGTCTTTGCAGATTATTTCCGGTAAAATCAAGAGTAACAGTGTCCCCTTTACAATAACAAAACAGACTGTTGTAGATGTTCCCTATTCGAGACAGGAATCGTTAGGAGAAATCGTTCTTGACGCATCTGTGAATGTAAGGGTAAGCGCAGAGATAAAAAATAAATCCATATCAGATGAGAGGTCACCTCAGTATTATACTGTAGCTCCAAATGTCCCCTCACACATAGAAGTGAGCGTAAATGCAACACTGGATAAAAGCACAATAGTTCAGGACGCTTCTTTAAATCGAAAACGGGTGCTGATTTTCAAAAAACCTGGATTGCTCTCATTTCAGGACTCTGAGAACGATAATTTTCCAGTAAAGATAACCGGGGAATATCCACACACAATCGGGGAACAGTCAATAGAATTTGAATTTAAAGATAATAATGATAATTTACATGTATTTTTGTCAATACCTATATACTATGACGAAGAACTTTATGACAGTAGTGATGTGCTAATAGAACGCAGGACAGATATCTATTTTAATGCCAGAACAGTCGGAGCCATATCTGTTGATTGTGCTCATTAATATAATCAGACCGGGAAATAAAGGAATGGTCATATCGTAAATGCTCAAAAATCATGTCTTCTAAAATAGACGAGAATCGGCTGTCCAATTGTTTGTAATTTTTATTTGATTAATTTCATATTGTTTTCCGATTTTTCTGTAAATCGGAACCCAGAAACAGGTTTCCACACGCCCACAAGAGGGAATTGCAGGGTTACAATGCGTTGCCGCGTGGGTTGTGTGTGCTCGGCGACCAAGATAATTATTAAAAAATATGCATTGCACGCTCACCGACCATCATCACAATTCATATCAAATCAGTTATCGAAAATATATTTACAAGATAGTTTCCATTGGTGCTTTTCCTTTCAGGTTAACGCATTTGCTCGAAATGAATTTCGCGGG
>JAAYEB010000384.1 GCA_012728995.1 Fibrobacter sp.
GAAACACAGACACATGATGAGATTGGGACATTCACCGCTGATGTAGCATTTCAGAAATCGGGATTACAGGGCGATGGTATTGCATATTATGGTATATATGGGTGGACGGTTGACCCTTTAGTTGAATTTTATGTCATGGAGGACTGGGAAAACTGGAGACCAACAGCAGGGGATGGTAACCACCACTCCAAAGGCACAATCAACGTTGACGGTAGTCAATATGATGTGATAACACGGCAAATGCATAACCAGCCGTCCATTAAAGATTCTGCATCCTTTCCTCAGATCTTCAGCATCCGTCAAAATACGCGCTCCAGCGGTTCAATCTCCATTTCTGAGCATTTTAAGGAGTGGGAAAGATTGGGGGTCAGTCTGGGAAAATTGTATGAAGTAAAAATCAAGGTTGAATCCTATAGCGGCTCAAACGGGTCAAATGGATCTTGTAATGTTACACAAGGTGTAATCAAGGTAAATGGTGAAATTCCGACTGCTGTCAGACAATCTCGCGGTATGATAGCACGTAAACACCCGATATTCTTTAATAACAATGATACACGTGGTGTCTACTCACTCATTTCGTTAACCGGCGCAAAAATCCGTTCAATGACATTCGATCCTTCAAAACCGGTTGATTTTTCTACAAACGATGTTGCTCCAGGCCTGTATTATTTACAATTCAAGGGGAATAACATTACTCCGGTTACAAGACCAATGCTTGTCAAATAACACAGGTTCTTCCGGAAAAGCATGTAGCTCAGGCGCGCAAAAAAAGCATTTACAGATTAATCGCAGCGCGCCGGGCACAATAAAATTTCAATCCGATCTCAGTTTAAGCGATCGGCTTATTGTAATCCGGATCAAATAAAATTTGCATATTGCACCACTTTATGTTCAAAACTATCTTATAATGTAATTTATTGGTAATATCATATTTAATGGTTCAAACAAACCTTTTCGCGGGAGCAGCAGTATGGTTGTTACAACTGTAAGTGTCCATGTAAAACCGGAACATATCAATGATTTTATTGCAGCTACAATCAAAAATCATGAAGCTTCAATAAATGAACCTGGAAACAGACGGTTTGATGTTCTGCAAAGTTGTGACGATCCGGCTGCATTTCTTTTGTATGAAGC
This sequence comes from Fibrobacter sp., assembly GCA_012728995.1. GTDB lineage: Bacteria > Fibrobacterota > Chitinivibrionia > Chitinivibrionales > Chitinispirillaceae > JAAYEB01. The sequence continues at coordinate 1,135 of JAAYEB010000384.1, forward strand.
ATACGATACAGAAGAGGCTGCAGCAGCACACAAAAAAACCACCCACTATGAACAATGGCGCAGCGTCGTAGCAAACTGGATGGAGATACCGAGAAAAGGAACACCATACAAAGCTATCCGTCCCTGAAATAACACAGGAGAAACTATTTTGAATCTGATAAACGGATTTCAGTTCTACAGAACACCGCAAATTATTTTCGGTCTCGACAAATGCAATAATCTCGGACAACTGGCCCTAAAGTTCGGTAAAACAGCCCTTATTATCCATGGTAAATATTCGCTTGGAACGGACAACAAATGGGACAAGATAGAAAAATCGCTTAATGATTCCGGTATCAGTATATTGAGGGCAGAAATTTCCGGTGAGCCATCACCACAGCAAATCGATTCAATAGTAGAAGAAAACCGTTCAAAAAAGATAGATGTTGTAATCGGTATCGGCGGCGGTAGCGTTATTGATGCCGGAAAAGCTGTTTCAGCAATGCTGACTGTAAATGGTTCTGTTGAAGAATATCTTGAGGTTGCAGGAGACAAAACTCACCCGGGAACCAAAATTCCTTATATTGCAACTCCGACAACATCAGGGACTGGGAGTGAGGCAAGTGCGAATGCTGTTATAAGTTCAATTGGCAAGAGCGGATTCAAACGCTCTCTAAGGCATACCAATTTTGTTCCTGATATCGCTCTTGTTGATCCCCGGCTAACTATGGGATGTCCCAAGGACATTACAGCCGCATGCGGTATGGATGCTCTCACGCAGCTTCTGGAATCTTACGTCTCAATAAAAGCATCACCGTTCACAGACGCACTTGTGGAGAACGCCTTTCCCCATATAAGAAGCAGTCTTATAAAATCAGTAGCAGAACCAAACGATGATATCCACGCAAGATCATCATTGGCCTACTGTGCGCTGATTTCCGGAATTACACTTGCAAACAGTGGTTTAGGTATTGTACATGGAATTGCATCATCACTAGGTGCCTTTTTCACTATACCCCATGGCGTTGTCTGTGGTACTCTCCTTGCAACTGCTACCGAAATCACTATAGAAAAACTAAGACAAACCGACTCTTCCTCTCTCTCACTTAAAAAATACGCAGATGCAGGAAAATTTCTTACCGAAAATTCAGACAGCATAAGCCAGAATTGCACTAATCTGATTCAGTTACTTTATAATTGGACAGATCTTCTTGAGATCCCCCGCTTGTCAGAATTCGGAATTAAAAAACCGGATCTGCGGAAAATTGCTGATGAAAGCGGAAATAAAAATAATCCGGCAAAACTAAACGAAGAGGAAATCGAAGAACTGCTGGAAAGAAGACTCTAAACCGATTCATTTGCTATTATCTCTTCGCGAAAGAGGCCCCATCACAACAGAAATTTTAATATCGCTATTTAACCGGTTCTCAAAAAACGTAACTGAATCCCAGTTGTACAGGAAAGATCCTGAAAGTTTTTAATCCTCATAAAATAAAAAATAGTAACTCCTTAAAGAGTTATTCAGGCATGTTTGATTCAAATGTCCTGCCCTGGAACTGTTATCCCTGAAAAACTTGAGTAGTTCGCTTCAAATTTTGCACAATCGAAACAAAAACTCCATCTTTTATCAGTTTCTGACAGAGCTGCATCAATTAACCTGAAAAACAACGAGCTCACATTTAATAAATAAACAAAATGTCTGGAGCAGGACTATTTTAATAACGATAAGCCATGAAGTATCTTTATGTTATTCACATTACCCGGATTCTATCAATGAAACTGGCAGGTCGGGAAGTTTCTCAAGAAAAAGAGGATCAGGAAATTTGACGCCTGCATTTCTTGTATTCCTTTTAAAGTCTTGAAATCTTCTACACTTTTTGGAAATCAGCCGGTTGCAAAATCCGGGTAAACAGAAAACCTTTTATTCCCACTTTACAAATCGGGAGATTTTTGAAACATGAAAACTTATGGATTTATTTTTCTTTTAGGATTGTTCTCTTTGGCTGGGGCGTTTGATATCAAGGTACCGGTATATTACGATACCTGCGATAACGGTCTGCGCATAATTATTGTTCCCGACACCAATGTAGCTGTTGTATCCTGCAGATTATACTACTTTGTAGGTTCGATGTATGAAGGTCCGGGGACATCCGGACTTTCACACATGTTTGAGCACATGATGTTCAAGGGAACAAAAAGACTTGGAACTACTTCATACGAAAACGAGAAGCCTATCATGAAACAGATTGATTCTCTTGCGAATCTGGTCAAGTATGAGCTTCTTGGGGGGAAGGCGGAGTCCGATTCATCTGTTGTCGCACTTCGTACAGAACTATTCTCCCTTCTTGAAAAGCAGCGCAAATATATCAAAAAAGATGAGATATGGGAATTGTACCAGAAAAACAACGGAACGCATCTTAATGCCTGGACCTCTGATGACATGACAGCATATATTGTTACTCTTCCCAGGAACAAGGTAGATCTTTTTTACTGGATTGAATCGGATCGAATGAAAAACCCTGTTTTGAGGGAGTTTTACAGTGAACGAGAAGTAGTTACAGAAGAACGCCGCATGCGCTACGAGAATCGTCCTTTGCAAAAATACTGGGAAAGACTTAATGCGCTTTTCTATGTAGCTCATCCATACCGTATACCAACAATTGGCTGGATGTCGGACATAAGGGCTTATACACGGGAAAAAATGGAGAAACATGTAAAACAGTTCTACACGCCCGACAATGCTCTTATTGTACTTACAGGAAATGTTGACACAACAAAGGCAAGAAAACAGATTGAAAAATATTTCGGTTCAATCCCCAGAGCACTCACACCTAAAGAAGAGGTTGTCACCAGGGAACCAGAATCTTTTGGTGTAACCCGCTTTACTGTTCATGACAATGCAAAGCCGCGTCTGGATATCATGTTTCATACACCGGGTTATCCAAATGATGATCTTTATAAGCTGGATATTGTTGAGGGAATCTTTTCAGGCCGCAGCGGCCGTCTTTACCGTCGTCTGGTAGACAAAGAGGGACTTTGTACCGATATTGGCGCCAGTAACTATTTCAGGCTTCATGACGGGTACTTTCATATATGGGCTGGTTTAAAATCCGATACAGATCCCAGGGTTGTTGAAAAAATCATAATTGAAGAGATAGAAAAAATCATGTCGCAACCTCCTGAACCAAAAGAGATCAAACGAATCATCAACTCTATCAGAATGTCTTTTGTTAACAGCCTCAACAGTCTTGAAGGGCTTTCAGACCGACTGGCATGGTTTGAGAGACTTAATAGCTGGAAAGATATGCCCGACTATCCCCAAAAAGTTTCTTCACTGAAACCGGAGGAGATACCTGATGCTGCAAAAAAATATCTGGATGTAAATAAAATGACTGTAGGCACGCTTCTTCCTATAAAGCAACCTTTAGATAACAACAGGAAATCTAAAAATTCAACCACGAAACAACAGGAACTTTAGAATATGAAAAACATGAAATTTTATCCGTTTCTCATTATGTTAATGGCATTGTGCGGGTTTTCGAAATCAAAGACTACTGCCATTGTAAACCATCCGTCACAATTGAAATTTAAAAAGCTTGATTGGAAAGTACCGGAAGGGAAACCATACCGTATCGAACTAAAGAACGGTTCTGTGCTCTATATTGCCCAGGATTCTCTTCTTCCCATGGTTCAGATTGCCGGATATGTTAACTACGGTTCACTTCTTGATCCTGAGGGTAAGGAAGGTACCTCTTCAATGCTTGCTACTCTTATGCGAAGCGGCGGAACCAAAAAATACCCCTCCGATACCCTTAATGAACTGATTGATTTGATGGCAATAAAGATCAGTCTTACATCATCACTGTCGCAGCTCACATTCAATGCTTCATTTTTATCTGAGTACACAGAAGAAGCTCTGGATATTATTCAACAGATCCTCTTTTATCCGGTTTTTGAGCAGAAAAAAACGGATAAAGAGAAAACTATATTTATAGAATCGATTCGTCATCGTTTCGATGAACCATCACCCATTCTGGAAGCAGCATACCGCAAAGCCATGTACAGTGGTGAAATTGTTGGACGACTGCCTACCGAAAAATCTGTGAAGGCTGTGTCAAGAAAAGATCTGATATCTCTTCATAAAAAAATATTTACACCATCAAACATGATTATTGCAATCGCGGGTATGTTTGATCGGGATTCAATGACCGGCCGGATTGAAAAACTTTTAACTGCTAACAAGGATGCAAAACCGGGTGTCAATTTTCCGTCAGTAAAGCTGAGCAATATTCACAAATGTCTTGTAGTTCACAAACCGCTTTCACAGGCATATGTACGTCTGGGATTACCGCTGTTTAAACGCCCTCATCCCGACTATTATGCAATGTCAGTTTTGAATCTCATTCTTGGTGGTGGTGGATTTACATCGAGACTGGGAACAAAAATCCGTTCTGACGAAGGGCTTACTTATTCAATTTACTCACATGCAGAATCAAATTATACCTTTGACGGGACGTTCTTTATCGACTTTTTCACAGGCAACTCATCTTTTGCCAAAGCAGTTGATCTTACTTTAAAAGAGATAAAGAATATTGTTTCAAATGGTGTAACAGACAAAGAAATGGACCATGCTAAATCATCACTCACAGGCGATCTGCCGTCAATGTTCCGTTCCTCTTTTGACATTGTTTCAACATACGCCTGGAATGAATATTACGGACGTTCTGAAAACCATTATAAGGAGTACGAGAAGAAAATTAACGGGATTACAAAAAAGGATTTAATCCGTGTAGCCCAGAAATATCTCAATGTAGATAATGTCACATTTACGGTTGTTGGTGATACTGCAGCATTGCTCGAACAAAAATCCGGAAATTTTTCATTAAAAAATTTCAAATATAAAACTGTTAGTGTTGATTCTCTTCTATTATTACCATAAACAGTTTCACAAACAGGAGGTTTTTAAATGAAAATCGCAATCGTGCTCCATTCACAGTCCGGACATACTGCCCAATTTGCAGGAATCATTGCATCAAAGTTCACTGAAAACGGGCATGAAGCCGATACCAGGCTATTGCGCACATCGGGTCATGTATCACCAGGAAAAAAGAATTTCGAACTCAGAGATGCACCTGAAATTGACCAATATGATGCAGCTCTTTTTGGAGGACCGGTCTGGGCATTTACAGCATCACCGGTAATCATGAAATACCTGTCCGGGTTGAAAAATTTCAAAGGTAAAAAAGCTGCATGTTTCGTAACCATGGGATCACCATTTCTCTGGATGGGCGGCAATCAGGCTGTTAAAGCAATGAACAATAAACTTGAGAGCTGCGGAGCCGAGGTTTTGATGGGAGAAATCGTTCCATACCATTTTAAGGCAAACAAAGCCAAAATGACTGAAGCAGCAAACAGATTCTATCAGGCAATTACCAGGTGAATTCCGGTACGAATTTCACGGGACAGGAATTCCTGAACGTGTGCTTATTTTTCGAAAAATTATATTACAGCAGATTTGCAGCAAGTTCGGAAAGCTTTGAGCGCTCTCCTTTTGTCAAGGTAACATGAGCTGCGACTTCCTGTTTCTTGAATTTTTCGACAACATAGGTTAAGCCGTTGCTTGACGAATCTATGTATGGATTATCAATCTGATAGGGATCACCGGTTACCACAATCTTTGTTCCATCCCCTACCCGTGTTATTATGGTTTTAATTTCATGGGGTGTGAGATTCTGTGCTTCATCAATAATCAGGTACTGATTGTGTATTGAACGTCCCCGTATGTAGGTTAACGGTTCGATAACAAGTATACCCATGTCAATCAGCTCCCTGAATCCTCTTATATGTCTGCTTGTACGATTGTCGCGGCGCATAATCAATTCAACATTGTCGACAATAGGATACATCCATGGTGTCAATTTTTCTTCAACAGTTCCAGGAAGATAACCTATGTCTTTTCCCATTGGAAGGGTTGGTCTGGAAACAAGAATCCTCGAGTATATATTTTTGTCCACCGTTTTATACAGGCTTGCGGCAACAGCCAGTAATGTTTTCCCGGTTCCCGCTTTGCCAATAAGAGTAACCAGCTGAATCTGGTCATTAAGCAGTGCATCCATGGCAAACATTTGTTCCCTGTTTCTGGGACTGATCCTCCAGGGCCCCTCGGAGCTGTCGGTTGCCAGCTTTACTACTTCATTTTTTTCTGAATCGTATCTGCCAAAAGCTCTGACAGAATCGTCCTGGTCTGAAATCAGGGTGATATACTGATGAGGAAAGAATGTGCTGTTTATGAAAACGGATCCTTCAATCTTGAATTTTTTAAATGTATCCCTATCAACAACAATATCTTTGCATCCTGAATACAATTCTTCAATATCAACTTTATCCGATTCATAATCTTCGACATCCAGCCCAAGTGCATTAGCTTTTATCCTGAGGTTCATGTCTTTACTGACAAAGACAGTCTGGATTCCGTCCGATTTTTCTTTGACATCCAGAGCTATGGCAAGAATCATGTTATCCCTGCTTCTGTCACGGAGCTCATGTGGAAGCCGGTGCATGGTTGTTCCTGTGCTTGTTTTTACCGCAAGGCTTCCTCCATTGTTCAAACGGATTCCGGATGTGATAGAGTCCTTTTTCCTGAGGTCATCTATTATTCTGGATGTCTGCCTGGCACTGCGGCCAATTTCGCTCACATCCTTTTTAAAATGATCGATGTCTTCTATTACAGTTATTGGAATGATAACAGAGTTTTTCCCAAAATTAAAAAGTGCCTGTGCATCATACAGCAGCACAGTAGTATCAAGAACATAGTTTATCATATTATTTTCTTTATCCCCTTAATAATAAGCCAGAAAGATAATACGTTCAAATCATCATAATAAGTTAAAATAAATTCGGACAATTTTTTTGAGTTTTTTCCATTTCTATCAGTCTTTGTTTAAGTTCAACAGCATCACCATACTGTTCTCCATGAAACCCTCCCAAATGCCCGTTTTTTCTTATTACCCTGTGGCATGGAATAACAAGGGGAAACCGGTTCTTTCTCATTACAGATGCAACAGCGCGAACAGCTTTGGGGTAACCAGCCATGGCAGCCAGATCTGAATAGCTTACAATCATTCCAAAAGGTATTGTGCGTGCAGCTTTGAGAATATCACGTTCAAAATTACTAAAGGAATCCATACAAAGCGGGATTTTGGACAAATCGTGGCGTTTACCATCAAGAAATCCCCGGATTTTTGACGCAATTTCATTCAATTGCCTGTTGAATATCATTTTTTTCAGATCGGTTTTATTATGATCAAAAAGTTCGATTAATGTAACAATGATTTTTCCACTGCTGTTTTCAATTCCCCAGAGAGACACATTTGCAATTTTGTGATCAATTCTTTCAAAATACTCGACCATGGTTTTTCTTTCCACAAATCACTCTGTCTTGAAAATAATGACAATTTTTTGTATCCCGAAAATAAATATAAATTCCTGTATAACACATTTATGACTTGAATGGAAATTAATTTACGATGAGCTTTCCTCAGAAAAGGTTCTATTGCAGAGAAACTCATGTCAAATCCGGTTGCTGATACGTCTGGACAGACAGTGCCAACACCTGTGAAAAAGGCTCTTGTAAATAAATCGTTACTGTTCAGGTGAAAACGAATACTTTTCAAATCTGTTTCTTCGGACCATAATATTTGATTTCAACAGCAAGACATCTGGTTTCAACTTTTCGCTTTGCAGATCTGCTGGATGTACTTGTTGTAACTGTATTCATTTACTTCGTGCTGAGCTGGTTTCAGAAGCGAGCTTCCAGATCCGTTGTTATTGGATCTGGTTCGATTGTACTTCTCTACCTTTGCGCCCGTTTCCTGAATATGTATATGACATCACAGGTCTTTGGCGCCGGGCTCACTGCTTTACTTGTAATTCTTGTAATTATTTTCCAGGATGATATCCGCATGGCTCTGGAAAGGCTTTCATCATTTGGAATTTTTCACAGCAGACATCGTATTCCTGTTGCGCCCGGATCTGTCGATTCGTTGATTGAAGCAGTTAAAGCTCTTGCCAATGATAAAATTGGTGCATTGATTGTGCTTAAAGGCCGCGATTCCCTGGATCGTCATCTGACTGCTGGCACAGTTGTCGATGGAGAGATCAGCAGCGGACTTCTTTACAGTATTTTTCATCCGCAAACTCCAAGTCATGATGGAGCTGTTATTATTGAAAGTGATCGGATCAACCAGTTCGGAGTTCATCTGCCGCTTTCACATAATACACTTGAGATTGGCAATGCAGGCACACGACATACAGCTGCACTTGGTCTTGCAGAAAGGTCTGATGCACTGGTAGTTGCTGTTTCCGAGGAGCGTGGGACTATCAGTTTAGCACAGAATGGAAAACTTGATAAGGTTAATTGTGAACAGTTTAAAAACCGCATATACTCGTTTTACAATACAAAAGTTTCTCAGGGTTCGAAAATAAGGCAAACAGGATTCCCTATCCGTAATCCGGGAACAAAATTTGTATCTGTTGTGGCTTCAGTTGCTTTATGGTTTCTTCTTGTCAACAGAAGTGAAATAGTAAATCGCACAATTACAATCCCATTGGAATACCGCAAGGTTCCTGACGGATGGGTTATGGAAAATCCGGCTCCTGCCGAAATAAAAGTATCCCTGTCTGGTCCGGAACGAGCATTCAATTTTGATATCAGTGAATTAAAAGCATCTCTGGAGATAAACAATCTTGAGAATGGTTTTCAGGCAATACCCATAACAGAATCATGCCTCAATATCCCGTCAGGATTATCGGTTAACGGCATTTCTCCATCCAATTTTACTTTTGATGCATCGGAAATGGTAAAAATAGAAGTCCCTGTAAAAGTAGCAACAAAGGGGAATCTGGCAGATTCATTAGAAATTATTGAGCTTAAAGCGAAACCGGCTTCAATACCACTTCTTGTTCATGCCGGTCAGGAGAAGGAAATAAAAGAGATCTTTACAGAGCCACTGAATCTTGACAATATTGATCGGGATCACACAGAAAAACTTGAACTGCGTCTTCTACCCAATGCCAGGTTTTCTGATGAGGAACATGAATGGGTAGAAGTGGATATTAAAGTGCATCGGGTGATAAAAATAATCTTGCCAGATCCAACCAGGTGAACAAAAAAACACACGCCCCTCGACAGCGATTAAAAATTGTCGAGTAGAACGGGCAGTTACCTGCCCGAACCCTCTCGGAACCGTACAAGCAGCTTTCCCACATACGGCTCTTCATTCAGTCTTCAGGTTTACTCTCATGTTCTAAACGGGCACAAA
>JAAYEB010000385.1 GCA_012728995.1 Fibrobacter sp.
AAGTCAAGTCCGGTACTTTTCAGAAATGCTTTCATGCGTAAGGCTTCACCGGTGTCAAAAGAGACCAGAAAATCAGCATCATTTGGCTTAATTAGCGGAGAAAGAACCTTTTTACCAAATCGCAGATGGGATTCTACAGAGCCGCCGCGTTGAGCCATACCATGAATTTCTGACTTTTTAACGTTGTATCCGGCTTTCATAGCAGCAATGCCGCAGATCTCCGATGCCTTCAAGACACCCTGACCACCTGTGCCACAAAAAAGAATGTTTACAGTTTTATTGTTATTCATGAATCCTCAATGCTTTTGGTGAACAAACATGTACACAAAGATTACAGCCTGTACAAAGTTCAGTATTAACTTGAATGAAACCGTTTTCGGTTTTACTGATACCAGGACAGTCTATGGAAAGACATATCCCACATTTTTTACATTTGCTCTGATCGTATTGCGGAGCAGGTTTGCGATCTCTGTTCACAAGTCTGCATGGTTCGCGGGCGATAATTACCGAAAGAGAATCTTCTGAAAGCCTTTGTTTAATAAGATTTTCAAATTCTTTGTAGTTGTAGGGTGAAAGAACATCAACATTGTTGACACCACAACTGCTGACAAGATTTTCAAGCACCAGTTTATGTGCCTGTTTTCCTGTAATGTTTCTACCTGTTGCAGGGTGATCCTGGCCACCAGTCATGGCAGTTGTTGAGTTGTCCAGAATGATAATTACACCTTTAGCATCGTTGTAAACAGCATTAATCAATCCTGTGATACCTGAATGTATAAAAGTTGAATCACCTATTACACCTACGATCTTTTTGTTGTCTGGATGAGCCCGCCTGAGGCCTTCATGGATAGTAACACCTGCCCCCATACATACACAGGTATGAAGAGAGGACAGAGGCGGCGTAGCCCCAAGAGTGTAACAACCGATATCGCCCGATACATATGTTTTAAGTTTTCTCAATGCTGTAAATACAAACCTGTGCGGACAACCCTGACACAAAACCGGCTTTCTTGCTCCTGAAGGTTTTTCGACTTTTTTCTGTCCCTCAACAATAAGGGGGATATATTCAGGTTTTAATTCACCTGTTTTAAAAGAAGAGTCTTTACAGATAAAATCAATTCCAAGTTCCCTGACATGATTTTCAAGGAAAGGATCAAGCTCTTCAATTACTACGACCTTTTTGACACTTTTTGCAAAATCAATAATTTTCTTGTCACAGAAAGGATAAGTCAAACTGAGTTTCAGTACAGATGCATCAGGATAGTTTTCCTTGACATATAAATAAGACACTCCTGAAGTAATGAAACCGAGTCCTGAATCCAGTTTTTCAACTGTATTCAGAATGGTTTTTTCTGAATATTTTGAGAGATCTTCTATACGTTTCTCGACCTGAATGTGTCTCTTGTAGGCATTGCCAGGAACCATTACGTATTTTGAAATGTCAAGAGGTAAATTTTTTACTGGTATTTCTGTTCTTATGCCGCAATTAACATTTTCTTTCGAATGAGCAACGCGTGTAGTAAGCCGGATTATTACAGGAGTATCAAATTTTTCACTGATAAGGAAAGCTTCTTTTACACACTCGTAAGCTTCTGATGGGCTTGATGGTTCAATAAGCGGCAGCTTTGCATATATACTGACCCATCTTGTATCCTGCTCGTTTTGTGAAGAATGTAACCCGGGATCATCACAGACAACAATAATAAAACCGGCATTAATTCCAGTGTAGGCAGATGTCATAAGAGGGTCCATTGCTACATTAAGGCCTACATGCTTGCAGGCGTAAAGGCTGCGTGCACCACCGACAGCAGCGCCTAAAGCAACTTCAAAAGCCACCTTTTCATTTACAGACCATTGTGCATCTATTTCATCATAACCGGAAAGGTGTTGTACAATTTCTGTAGAAGGAGTTCCAGGATATGCACATGCTACCCTCAGACCGGATTCATAAGCACCTCTTCCAAGAGCTTCATCACCAGAAAGAAATAGTGTAGAAACTTCTTTTAAGGAAGATTTATCATTAATTTTTGAGTAAAAATTGTTTTTTTGCATAGATTGAGAAAATTAATTTCCGCAAAAATCTATTTCAAATGGAAGGGAACTTAAAATAATTAAATTCATACCTGACTTAAATCATCTCTGTATTAAAAATTACTGGTTACAGAATTGTTATACAGGTTCTTTAAACGGTAAAAGAACCAGATTTCCCTATTATTTAACTAAAAATTGTTTAAAAAATTCGGATTACGTTGAAATGGACCTTTTCATAATTTATAATTATCACATTTAGTATATTAATTTCATTATTCAAAGCACTTTCTGATCATTTATATTAGGCAACAACACTAAAGGAGGCAGTATGGAATCTTTTAAGGAAAAAGTTGAAAAACGTGCTTATGAACTCTATCTTGCACGAGGTGGAGTGGATGGCTATCATATACAGGATTGGAAGCAGGCAGAAAAAGAGATAAGAGAAGAAGAAGAAAGAAAAACAGCAGAAATTAAAAAGAGAGAAATAGAAGCAAATAAAGAAAAACAATCAGTTAAAGAAAAAGAAAAAGCAGAAGCCGTTTCTCCAAAACCTGAAGCACCTAAAAAACCTGCTTTTGAAAAAGCCTCTGTTCAGGAAAAACCAGAACCTGCAAAAAAACCAGAACCTTCTAAAACTGAAGAACCAAAAGCAAAAAAAGCACGTGTTTCCGGAAGCGGAACCAAAAAACGGACTCCAAAGAAAAAAAGCTCCTGAATCGTGTAAATGACGGGAGGATCATTTGCCTGGCACGTTATTGTCATGGAACTTAAGGCAGTGCAATTCTTTGGACAAAAAATCTGTATCTTGAATTAAAGTGGTTTTTCAAAAAATAATAAAGAAGCGATCTTCCTGTCTTTTGCAATTTTATTTCTGAAATGATAATTTTTACTGGCTTCATTTTTATCTCAAGTGATGTAAACAGAATAGAACCATATTTAAAAGCGCATTTGTTTTACCTAAATAAATCTTGTTTCTGAGCTTCTGATTTACCGTTCCTCTGTTAGTGTACCTTAAACATAACCAACAGATCCTAAACTGTAAAAACAGATATAATCGCGCCTGTAAAATCTGTGATTTTGGCTTTTTTTTGATTACTATTCGCAGCCATAAAACCATTTGTGCGAAATGTAACTTTGTGTTTTAGGTTATTTCCGTTTACGGGAAAAGGTTACAAACGAATCTTCAGATTCATCCAGGAAATGATTTTCAAAGCTAGATCTGAATTATAAGATTATTATATCAATAAACGTTAATTTCAGTTTTTCGGTAATTAAATTACTTTTACCTGTTTTTGAAAGGAAATTCTGAGAATACCCCTTCCTCCCGGCGTAGGGGTTTAGAGTTCACAAGCAAAAAAAAGCTGCGCCGACAATCTTGCGCACTTAAAGAAACACTTGATTGCCGGTGTAATAGTTAGTTTTCAATATTATTAGCAAAGGTATAGACCTTATGAAATTAATTCTTTATGCTGGTTTCTGGTTTTTGTTAATTCTATCAGAATCAAGTGCATCAGGTGTATCCTCTCCTGTGCTGAGAACTACTCTTGAAGCAAGCTGGGATGAAAACTGGTTTGGGTCAGCTACAGTTTATGATCTTGATAGTGACGGGTCGATGGAGATAATTGCAGGAAGGCATAGTGTTCTTTACGTATGGGATAATGGGGGGAATATGCTCTGGAGGGCTCCAGTAGGAGAGAACTCTTCATCACCTGATGATCACGGTTCCGCAAGGCAATATGCTGCACCCGTAGTTGGTGATTTAGATGGAGATGGAAATGGTGAAATAGCAATTGCTTATTCAAACAAAGTAGCAGTTTACGATCATACCGGAAAAATAATGAATGGCTGGCCTCAGATTTTTCCAGGTTCAGATGGAGAAATCAGGTCGATTGCAGGTGCCGATCTGGATTGTAATGGTAAAATCGAAATCATGGCCGTAAAGACATCTGATGGACCGGTGACTGTTGTATGGGATATTTGGGGAAATGTTCTTGAAGGATGGCCTCAGGTTAAAGATTGTGAAGAGTGCTCAGATTATGGAGGGTATAATCAAAATATCGGCGCCGCAGATCTTGATGGTGATTCTGTTCCGGAAGTAATAAGTACTTATGACATTTGCCATATAGGAATAATGCATAATGACGGAACCCCTGTACCAGCTCATCAAATGTTTTCCTCTGCCGGACCATGGGTTTCGAGTGTTCCAATGTTTCATAATATTGATCTCGCAAACCAGGGATGGGGACCGGATGACAACGACAGGGATGAATTTACAGATTCCCCACCATGTTTTGGTGATATTGACGGTGACGGTTTTCCGGAGATAATACTCTACTCAGACCATGAAAGGGCAGGCGAATATGTAAATCGTGGCAATTGCCTCTGGGTTTTGAATCCGGATATGACACGTGTAATGGGATTTGAAACCCCGCTATGTTCAGGTATGCCGCTTTATACAGGATATGAGAATAATATCGTTCAGGTGGCTCCTGCACCTGCTGTTGCAGATATCCGGGATGACAATCGTCCCGAAATCGTTGTGCCTTCCTATGATGGTTGCATGCGATGTTTTTCGCCAGATGGAGAAATCCTTTGGGAATATGTTTTCGATAATGGAAAAGAAAAATTTATAGGTGCCAGCGGTGCGGTAATTGGTGATTTAAATGAAGATGAAATTCCTGAAATAGTATTTACTACCTATTCGGTTGAGCAGGACAGGTCCAGCTTGATAATACTTGATAACAGAGGAAGATTACTGCATGAAATACCGATTGCGAAAAGAGGCTGCATGAGTCCGCCCAGTCTTGCTGATATTGATGGTGATAACAAAGTTGAGATAGTCATTTCTCTCAAAGATGTTCTGGGTGGAGGTATTGGCGGTGTACAGATATGGGATGTAGCTTCCGCTTCAGACAATCTTCTGCCATGGCCAACCGGAAGGGGAAATAATCTGAGGAATGGTCAGGGTTTACAGAGTGGAAACAGTGATAATGCAATCCGATCGGGGAATCGGAGTGTAAATTATTCCGCGAAGAATGTAATAACTGACATCTACAACGTTAGAGGACAGAAGATTTCTAATCAAAAATTGGTATCTCTGCATAATCAGTTCGGTTTACAGTCGAACAAAGGACTATCATCGGGTATATATCTTTATAAATCAACAAAGAAGAAATTGTCTGGCAAGCTGATAGTTTATTAACATGAATAACTATTAATTTTAATGGCTCAAAAAGATAGTCCGTCCTTTTTTAAAAAAAACCTTGTTCTCGAACTTTAAATTCACCTATTTTAATCATATCAAACCCGAAATAAAACAGATTACCGTATACCAGGAAATAAAACAATGGCTGTACCGGCAAAACTTGTGATCTATGCAAAAGGCACAAAACCTTTAAGCGGTTCGGTTCCTGTTGAAGATATGGAAATAAACGATCTTTCCGGCAGTGAAATACAGGCTTTTTTGCACCGTGTATATACAGAAAAAGTAAAGGATCATCTTTACGCTACTTTTTACGGTACCGGTTTTATCAAAAAGTGAAACTGTACCACAGGTACCATACGCCCCCAAACTGCTGTTTCAGAGCTGCAACACACCACCGCGGGGGGTCGTGTGCGCCCGGCGAACATGATAATCTTTCTGATATAGATGTTTACTATCAATGGTGGCCAAATGGAAACATATTGAAATGGAAGTGTTTCATAATGGTGAAACAGTTTATCATAAATGCTTTTCTGAAGACGGTAAAGACGAAATCCCGTGTCCTTAAAGCTTTTAACTGTATAAAATTATTGCCGCATCCGGCTTTTTCAAGGGGTATCCACTATATGTTATATTTAATAATGTCGATTATCATTTCACTGACAAGTATTGCATTCAGTGCCGATTTCATAAAGGGTGCCGATGTCAGTTGGGTTCCCGGACAGGAACAAAACGGGATCGTATTCAAGGATTCATCGGGTAAACAGAGAGATATTTTAGACATCCTGAAAAATGATTATCAGATAAATACAATAAGATTACGTGTATTTGTTAATCCTTCGGATGATTGGGGTAATGGGTTGTGTGACATAGCATCCACTGTTGACATGGCTAAAAGAATAGAACAAAACGGAATGAAACTTATGTTAACTCTTCATTATTCCGATTCATGGGCTGATCCTGGAAAACAGAATCCTCCTGCGGAATGGAAAAACTTTAATGCGGACCAGCTTGAAACTGCTGTGTATAATCACACCAAAGAAGTTATGGAAGCACTTTCAGTTGAGGGAATATATCCTGTGATGGTTCAGATCGGTAATGAAACAAATAATGGAATGCTATGGCCAACAGGTGAAGCTTCAAGCAACATGGGGAATTATGCCCGTTTTGTAACATCAGGACACAATGCAGTAAAAGAAATATCACCCTCAACACAAACGGTTGTTCACCTCTCAAACGGGTTTGACGAAGGGCTTTTTAGATGGAATATTGACAGTTTAATTATTTATAATGCTCAATTTGATATTGTTGGCATGTCGGCATATCCTGAATACCGTAATAATACAACCGTTAATGACTGGGAGGATTTTAATAACGATGTTTTTGCTAACATAACTGCTGTAATAGCACGGACAAAAAAGCCGGTCATAATTGCAGAAACTGGGATGCACTACACTTCAGAAGAACAATGCCGAAAAATGCTTGCTGATATGCTTAAAAAAATGCGAGCGATTGAAAATAACATGGGATTAGGAGTTCTTTACTGGGAACCACAGGCAGGTCCGGGATATAACAGAGGCTATAATTTGGGAGCGTGGGGTGCTGATGGTAAACCGACTCAGGCACTTAAAGGTTTTGTTGAAACTGTTTCTACTTCAGTGCCAAGCTGTAAACAAAGAGAATGATTAATAAAAATTCTATTATATCATGCACTGGTCATGGTGTCAAAATTAAATTTCCCCAGATGTGTTCTGGAACCATTATTTGTTTATATCAAGCTGACGGAAAACTTGTTTATAAAAATAAAATTTCAACAAAGGCAGATATCAGGCTGCCTTTTGGTACATATTTTTTGAAAATACGAGGACATAACATGCAAACATATTTTAAATCGATTGTTGTCAATTAATTCCATGTTGTAAAATAAAATATTGAAACTTATAAAAAATTCACATCATATGTGTTCGTTGACTGGAGAATATAAACAAGTGTCTGGTCGTTCATTCTAATTGTACAATTTCTCTGCAAGCCAGATTGTGTTTTCTATAAACCGGTCTGCGGTTGTCAGTCCATCCTTGTCGTTTTCAACATCACCTTTATCTTTTCCAAAAGCAATATTCCAGTAACTTGAACCCGGTACAATCATATCATTAACCATATACCAGTAAAGAAGTTGTGCATAGGTAAAGTTTTGTCCTGCTCTTCTTGCAACCGTAATCGGGCCACCGATCTTTCTTGATAGAAGATTACCATTTCCCCGGCTTACATAGCCTGCCCTGTCCAGTAGTGCCATGAGATCAGGAGTAGCCGAGCCGAAGTAAACAGGAGTTGCAGTTATTATGATCTGTGAATCAATCATCGATTGCAGAATTGAAGAAAAATCGTCATCAGTAATTATACACCCCTTATTTTCAGGTTTTCTGCAGCTTCCGCATGCTTTGCAAGGTTTGATATGCATTTTGGAAAGACAGAATAGATTTGTTTCAATATCAGCTTTTTTGAAATTTTCTATGCACCTATGGAGTAAAAATTCCGTATTTCCGTTTTTTCTTGGGCTTCCACTTATAAGTACTGCTTTCATATAAACATCCTCAGGAAGAATTGAAATAAAAAACAATCAAGAACAAGAGAAAATACATAATGTATAATACTCAAAAAATGAATATACGTCCCGTATAATATAATAAGCCGTCTATTTTTTAAATTCAGCCGGTGTTTTTTGGCAAACAAAGCCTTCGATTTTCAGGTACAGTCGGAAAAAAAACGTGGTAAGCCGGCGAAAAATCGGCTTCAAAGCCCGCTTTTTCTCATTGAGCCGGGTAAAATCAGGTAGAGCCGGCCAAAATCAGACTTTGATACTGGATTCGGCCGGCTGATTGTGAATTTATGGAGGGCTGATAACGTTTTTTGAAACGGTGATGACGCGCTCCGGTTCCTATTTCTCTTCTTCTTCAAGGCCTTCTGCATCTGCAAGGTCTCTTGTCCGACCGGATGCTTTTTTATTCTGAATCAAATCCGCTTTTGAAATGATTGAGATATCAATTTCTTCTACTCTGATAATCTTCCGCCTTGAATAGCAATCCTTGATATCTATGCCGGTTGCTTCATTTATTATATCGATCTGAACGGGTGAACTTCCCATTCTTATTACATTTCCTTTTTCCCTGAAATGCTCAAGATCAACAGGTGGCGCGCCAAATTCCAGTAGAGCTTTTTGCAATTTACTCAAATTCTCATCATCAATTGCAACGAGAAAATCGATATCCTTTGTTGCCCTCGGATTTCCATAAATTCCAACAGCCCAACCACCAACCAGCAGGTATTGGACGTTATTTGAGTTTAAGAATTTTATGAAATCTTTGAAGTCTTCCGGTAGTTGCCTCTGGGCCATAGAAACATTCCCTCAAATAAGTTATGGTTTGCATTTTCTCTTCAATAGAAGCATGCGACCAGTATTTATTATCCTGTTTATGAAGATCATCTGCATTTGTAAGTACGATTTGTCTTCTGTTCATTCTTTTTTCCATATCTCCAACTTTCTTCATTTCTTTTTTCTTTTTCCGCGCGTGGTCTTACTACGTCAGGCCGAGTATGGCGAAACGTAAACGTTTAGAATTGTATCTGCAACACCAAACAAAGACCTGCATGTTAACTAACTCCCTCACGGGGTATTGCTGATACAATTACATTTAACCATGCCGTGAAAAAACTTTATCTTAATATGACTGTATGGGTTTTGTATCCAGCCTTCAGTTTAACATATTATTATCTAATATAAATATGGTATGAAAC
>JAAYEB010000386.1 GCA_012728995.1 Fibrobacter sp.
AGAATTTCAAAACACAAGCACTGGTCAGGCCAAAGCTGATTTCAAAAAACAAGTATTCCGATTTTAACCTTTTGGGAAAGATTACCGGTATCAAAAAATCCAACGGTTATACAATACGTGCGAATAATTATGATATCAAAAATCAGATTATTTTGAAATAGCAAAATAAAACCTGTGTCAGACTGTTGTGGTTTAAACAATTATAATTCGAACGATTCTTTATAAAAAGGAGTCGTTTTTTTATTTGACAGTACTTGCGGGTTTTTGGAAACTGGTGTGCGCATTGCTATATTAAAAAATCTCTACTCTGTTTCTTCCGTTTTCTTTAGCTCTATAAAGTGCTTTATCTGCCTTCTTTATCAGTTCATCTATTCTTTTTGCATGAAGGCCATACACTGCGATTCCAAAACTCATTGATACGCGCACCTGTTCACCGGAAGGGCTTTTAAATTCCATTTTGGAGATTCCCTGCCGAATTCTTTCCACTGTTTCTATTGCAGCGTTTTTATCGGTTTTAACCAGAATAAGCGCAAACTCTTCACCACCATAACGTGAAGCAGTATCAATGTTGTTGCGTATGCTGCTGTCAAGATATGACGCGACACCTTTAAGTACACTGTCTCCAAACTGATGCCCCCAGGTATCATTTACTTTTTTGAAATAGTCGATATCACAGATGACCAGTGACAACGGATCCTTGTATCGGATAGATCTTGTTATTTCATCCTGGAGAATCTGTTGAAACTCACGATGATTGTACAGGCTGGTAAGCCCATCATGCGTAGCAAGCTCCTTTGCTTTTTCATAAATCAGTATTTTTTCGATAGCAAGTCCTGCAGAAATTGCAATACGATTAATCAGATCCTTGTATGAATCATTGAATGCATTCCGTTTAAACGATTCTATAAAAAGAATCCCTCTGCAGCTATCAACTCCAATCGGTACTGCAAGAAATGAATTGAACAGAGTATCTTTTGGTTCATCATCAAAATACCTTGTTTCATGGTGATCTTTTGAAAAGTTGCGGTAGATACAGATATTTTTTGAGTAAAAAAGAGGTATCAGGTGTTTATCATTGAGCGGGAATTTAAAATTATTAAAAGCTTCACAGTTTGAACCCCAGGTCCTGAGAATTGTAGCGCTGTTGCCATTTTCGGATTTAATGCTTATGGTTAATCTGTCACAAGGAATGGCAAACGGGATAACTTCCACCATTTTATTCAGAATCGTGTCGATTGAAAGATCTCTGAAAAAAACTTTTTCAATGTTACTCATTGCTGCGAGGCGTATATGTTCAAGTTTGTGTTCAGTATAGAGATATGTATTGTAAACAGCCTGCCCAAGGAGGGCTGCAGCAGTATTGAGAAATGCATGGTCTTCATTGGTAAAAAAGTTTCTGGAGGTGCTGTCGACAATAATTGTTCCGCGTTGCAGATTATCCGCTGAAATCGGGCTGGCCATAAGGGATCTTATCCCGGCATCATCAAGATAATAATAGAGGTTTACACTATCGTTTGTTATTTCGTGAAGATTTACCTGCTGAAGACCATCTTTAAAAAATCCGCCGATAATGCCAACGCCAGGGTAAATTACAGCGTTTTCATTTATGCAGTCACTTTTTGAAAAATACCGCCTTAATTTATATCCTGCATCTGAAGTCGGGAAAAAAATTGCAACAGTATGTGCATCAATATGATTTCTTATAATTTTTATACTGTTATCCAGAATCTGATCGATCTCTTTTTCAATTAACTTCCATTCATTCTGACAATGTTGTGAACCGAGAGCAGAAATTGGTGCTTCTGCTACCTCCTCACTAACATGTTTTTGGGATTGATAATCAAGGGTTTTGATTTTTGATGTTTGTGGCTGATATATAAAAGGGTCAGCAGGTTCTTTTTTGTGAATCGCTCGCCTGGAAACCAATAAAAGAGTAAAAAAAAATGTTAATGTACCAGTACTTATTATGTTGTAAGGTTGATTAAAAAACTGAAATCCAAAAGAAAGGAGCAGACATATACAGCAAAGCGATGTTAATTTTTTATTGTGCATGAAGAATCCGGTTCGTTTTTCGATATGGCTTTATGAACTGTGTCCATCACGACCTGATGTTCAAGTGGTTTGGAGAGCACTCCGTTAAAACCAATATTGAGTAAACTTCTTCTGGTAATTTTTTTGACAAAAGATGTAATTGCAATAACAGGTATATCCCGTGTTTTTTCCTGTCTTTTCAGCTTGTTAAAAAAACGGATACCGTCCATTACCGGCATCATTATATCAGTAATAACCAGATCGGGTAATTCTTCTTCAGTTTTCTTTAATCCTTCAAAACCATTCATCGCAGTAATTACATCATACTCTTTATAGAGGTACATCTCAAGCAGATCAAGGATGTCGTGATTATCATCGACGAGCAGAATTTTTTTTGTCATATCAACGGCTTGTTTTCGTGTAAAGTGTTACCCCTAGTACAAAGAAAATAATATTTCCCATCCATGCACCAAGAAGGGTAGGCATATGTCCATTTTGTGCAAAAACAAGACAGAATCTGGATATAATCCAGTAAGAAAATACACAGGCAAGACCTATCCCAAACATCACTGCACCACCTTTTCTGCCTGTTCTCGCCGTAATTGCTATTCCAAGAAGTATTACGATAAAATTCATAAATGGAAGAGCAATTTTAAATTCGAGTTCGCCAAGAAGCTGGTTAACTTTTTCACCCCTCTTTTTGGCTGCATCAATATGATTTCTCAATTCCCAGTAACTCATTTCAGATTTGTGTTTGATCCGTTTGACCATCTGTACTGGTGCAATGCTTAAAATAGTATCTTTAAGGGTGTCAAAATTCAATATTTCTGTTGAACTGTCAGTGAAATTACGTACAACACCTTTTACAAAAATCCATCCGGTACTGTCGTAAATCATTTCTTGTGCCTGTATGCGTTGAGTTATCCTGTTATTATCAAAAATATCTCTATTTATATTGCGGAAATTTTCCGGTGCTGTACTGAATTCTTTGAAAAAATATAAAGTCTGAGGATTACCGAAATAGTAAAAATCACGTCGGAATTCACGTACGCTGTTTTTATTACGATCCGGTCTGACCTGGTTTTTCATGCTCTGACTCAGGTCATTACGTAACTGGTTTGCGTTTGGCAAAATCCACTCACCCCCATAGAATGCTCCCACAGCTAAAAACAATCCCAGAAACAAGAGTGGAAATGTCAACTGGCGAATGTTTATACCCGAAGCTTTCATTGCTATAAGCTCACTATTTTTCGCCAGTCTTCCAAGTGAAAACATGGATGCCAGAAGCAAAACAATCGGTATCATTATCTGGATTATCCAGGGAAGGTAATACCAGTAATAAAGCATGACATCAGAGAACAGGACACCCTGAAATTTTTTAAGATTGCTTACATAGTCGATTACTATGAAAATCACTATTATTGCAATCATAAGTCCTGCTGAAAACCCCAGAAAAATTCCTATAAGGTAAGTAGGTAGTCGTCCGATAAATAACCGGCTGATCCATCGGGGAGTCCAAAAAATAATCCTGGGTATTTTGAACAGGAAACTTCCCGACATTTTTTTAACAATACTTTTTTCTTTGTTAACAGTATTGCGCCATAAAGAAATGATGGAGTCGAAACGTATTGTAGTCTCACGTAGCATCATGACAATCAGGACAATTCCGCATAATCCGATCAGGACATTACCAGACCACATCGCTACAACCGGACTTATTATCATCTTGTCGGCAAGTGACTCACCAGCTATAAGAAAGGCCCAGTTTACGATAAAAAAGAAGATGCTGTAAGATGCGCCTACTGCGTATCCACCCTTGCGGGCCATAATACCAAGAGGGGCTCCAATAAGAACAAAGATAATACAGGCAAAAGGAATCGAATATTTCTTGTGCACTTCAACCAGATATTGATTGATCATCATGTCATTTGATCTGATCCTTCTAAGGATCTGTTCAAGATAATCACCTTTGCGTCGTATATTCACATTATTAACTTTTGCAGATGTATCCATTCCTGCCATCCAGGAGGCTAATGTCAAAGAATCAATACTGTTACTATCAATGTGGTCCGGATTTTTACTTGCCGAGTCCAGGTGCTGGATATACTCTTTAAGAGAATCTATGGTTCTGTTAAAGTCAGTAATAATCTTGTCATTTGATTCTTCAAGATTCCTGATATCAACCAGCATTTCAGATGTGCTTTTTTCGCGATCACTTCGATAATCTGAACTGGTTCGCTGAAGCCCTGATTCAACGTTTTTTATGCAGATAATCTGTTTTTCAAATTTACCGGTAAAGTACTCTTCTTTATTATTCCTTGATACACTGTGTGTCTCGCCATCAAACAAAGTTAATTCAAGATATTGCTGATCGGGTGTCATCCTGATCGTTCCGCTGTCTGCAACTGTTATGGATGGATCCTGGTCTGGTGAATCAGAATAGATCTTTATTCCGTTCATTTCGCCACTTACCGGATTCACCTCTTCGGTATAGATCGTATAACCTGTAAAATCACGGATCAGTACACCAGGCTCTATAAATGCTGCAGGTCGTGTCCGGGAAATATCAGAAAGAAGATTTGCTGTCCTGTGGTTTGCATCGGGAAGAATTTCGTTGTTGAAATATACCAGAAGAACTGCAAGTACTGTTGATGCAGAAAGAACCGGTACAAGAAGCGAAAGGAGACTCTGGCCTGAAGCTTTTATTGAAGTTATCTCATTATCACCTGCCATTCTCCCGAAAGTTATAAGTGTTGATGTAAGAATGGCCATAGGAACAGCAAGAGCGATAATCCAGCCCAATTGGATCAGAAATACTTCCAGAACAACTAACGGATCAATTCCTTTTGAGATTATCTTGTCCAGAAGAACAACGGCCTGCTGCATCACAAAAAGAAAAACAATAACACTGAGGGAAACCAGGAATGGAAAAATATGTTCCCTGATAATGTATCGGTATAAAATCATAATTTGGTATTAGATGAATTAATAATCAGGGGGACTTATCGGATAGCGAAGTGTTCACGAATCTAAAATCCCTGTATTGGAATATACGTCCTTTTCATTGTTGTTTCAAGATATCATATAAATCAAAAACTGATTCCAGGCGTACAATTCCGTGTGCTGAGTTTCTAAGCAGTTAACCGCACCTGAATA
Organism: Fibrobacter sp.; assembly: GCA_012728995.1. GTDB lineage: Bacteria > Fibrobacterota > Chitinivibrionia > Chitinivibrionales > Chitinispirillaceae > JAAYEB01. Next base: position 5,188 of record JAAYEB010000386.1, read on the forward strand.
AAGCTTAAGGACCTGATCTGTTTTTCCTCAAAATTGATCAACCGGGGAGTTCCTGATGAAAAAAAGACAACTGATTTTATCTGATGTTTTTCGTTTATCCCCAATTTTTCTTTAGCTCTGTTTCATTTTCGAGTTTAATATTTAAAATTTGTAAGAACAGCTTAATAACCGGCGTTTATGGAACTAACGATATCAATACCGGTACAGATTCAATCTGTTTATGAGTATTTCGGTTAAGGTTCTATAAGAATTTCATGAATAATACTGTCAACTCTGGAAGCGATTTTTCTGCCGCCTTTATGATTAAGGTGGTTTCTATCCATTGCTTCATCATCAGTATAATCATGATTGCCGCCGTTTGCTGCATCATAAAAATAAAAATTGTCATTGCTGCTTTGTATAGAGTCCATAATAGCTGCAATCTGGTTGTATGTCTGGTGACTGGGACCTAAAAGGCCAATCATTTCTGTGTCTTTGTAACGTGGATTCTGAGGGAAATTGACTGTGATTACGAATATATCCCTTGATGTAGCAATATCAACAACTTCCTTGAATAATGAAAGATTAAATTGGACAATAGAATCATCCAGACTGAAATCACCTTTATCGATACGGGGTTCTCCCCAGCCCGTTCCTTCATACTTATCAATATAAAACCCTGTAGAATCAAGACCGATCCACTGTTTCGGACCGAATTTTTCTGTTTTTTGTGTTATTTTATCAGGAATACCATCTTTATAGAAATTGTGTTTTACATCAAGTATATATCCCTGACTGTCTTTGAGACCTGTAAGGTGTGGTATGGATTTGTAACCATCAGAATCGAGAGAAAATGTAATAAGTTCCAGAATCAGGACCTTCAATTTTGTTGCATGTTCAAGAACATAGTTTTTCGCTATAACCATTGCTGTAGTTACATTTGCACCACAATGAGCCATGTTTAGTGCAGGCAATGAGATGCGCGAGGGGTCAAAACCGAAATAAGCAGGAGAGCTGCCCACAACAGCACATTCTATATTTTCACGGTATTTCCAGAATAACCGCAGTTTCTTGGCGAGGTAGTCCTGACCAAAAGTTTGTACCGGAATATCATATTTACCAAATGCCTTGTACGGATCTTCACCTTCAGAAATTTCTAATGGATCTATCCATAGGCTAACCTCCTGAAGATTTGTTCCTTCACCTATTTTCAGATAAGATGAATCGCTGAGGTTGATTATGAAAATTGCATCCTTTTCATAATCAGTTGTTTTTGCTATTGCAATTGCAAAATCCGGGTAATTGGACCATTCAACTCCATCCCACTGTAAATAACCCTCAGGACATATATACCACCTTGAAACCATGTCGTTACTAAAAAGACTGGTATTGCATACAAATATTACAGAATGGAAATCGTATGGCCTTCCAAGAAGTGAACTGACTTTTGGATATCCGAAATCGACAAACATGATTTCATCAGTATTATACTGTGATGGTGAAATAGAAAGATTACATACCTGCGCAACATCATCTCTTCCATTGTAAGGTGGTGTAAAGATAAAAATATTTGTATCATTTATTGCGAGATCTATCATTCTGGCGGTAGGATATGCTGTTGAAAGGAAACGCCCGTCGGTACTGAGTCCCCCATGATAAGAACCGCTAGAAGTAAGTATTTCTGCAGATCCAACTGGTTTGCCATTACTTATCTTGTGGCGAAAAGTTTTTTCGGTATACCATTTATTTTTATCATTCAAAGATGCACCATTACTGTATATCAGAAACGTATCCGGGGTTTCCGGAGATACCCACCAGCGTGGAATAAATGCATTATCAATAATACTCGAAGATGAGTCACCGTTTTTGAAAAGCCGAATAGTAGTGGTGCAATTACCCGAAAAGCCTTCCCCTTTTGAGCTGTATGCTATAAAGTTTCCATCAGGAGAAATCATAGGTGAGTAAACCGATTCATCATTACCGCATCTTTGAATTTCAATGCCGTTTTCTGTAAAATCGATTGTGTTGAGTTGTCTGATTCGATTATGAGAGGAAACAAATGCTATTTTGATTTTTCCTGTTCCAATAAAGTCAATAATATCTTTTTTGTTTACATGTAGTTTAAACTCAATTGAATCCGGTTTGGAAACTGACGGTTTGAAAGGTGTGGCCTTAAAAGCACCCATTGCAACTCTAAAACCGATATCAATGTGACGATTAAATGCATTTGTTTCATAGGGTCCTTTTCTTGTACTTGACCGTAAGTAAAATCGGTTAAGGCGCCAGGAACCGCCGCGAACAGGGCGTTCGTAAGAGGATTCAAACTGTTCCCAGTTCAGATGAGTCGGTCCGACAGGGTCGTGCAGCAGGGTGTCTGGATATTTGTCGAGCCAGTCATTAACCCACTCTGCTGCATTACCACACATATCATAGAGTAGAAATGAATTTGGTTTTTTCTGTCCAACAGGGTGAGCTTTCTCGTCTGAATTAAGAGTATACCATGCGTATTGGTTTATGATGGCTGTATCATTGTTATTGCCCCAGTAATATTGATTTTCTGATCCTGCTCTACACGCATATTCCCATTCAGCTTCTGTTGGAAGACGATAACCAAAACGGTCGTAATGAATTGCCAGATTCTCAAGTATAAACGAGCATTCGCCTTCGGTAAGGCATGCTGAAGAGTATGAGTAAACAGTATCATATCCATGCTTTTTACTTAATTCATTGCAGTACAACACTGCATCATACCATGTAATATTGGTTACAGGATAATTATCATCCTGGTCTGTTTGGGCATAATCTGGTGCCAGATGGGAAACGGTTGACTTATACTCTTTCTGTGTTACTTCATGGGCACCGATAAAAAAGTTGTAAGTAAATTTAACGGGGTGCACGGGAATTTCTGTTTCCTGTGCAGATGGATCGGATGATCCCATATTAAAGACATTGTCTTTGGATTCAATAAAAACCAGACCTTGAGGTTTAGGAGCAAAACGGGCTGTTATAACCACATTTCGTGAAAATTTCATCTCAAGAGGGTTATCTGTTAATAATTTCCCCATATCCCAACCAATGAACATATTACCGCTGTCTGCAATTGCAACAATCGAAACTGTGTTGTTAGCTGCAAGTGTGGTATCTGAAGGTAAACCTTTAACAGAACCGTTTCCATCTATAAAGATCTGGATACTTATTGAATTTTCAGGTTCTCTTTGCGGGTCGTAAATGCATGTTAAATGAAAAAATACGGCAAAGAACAACAGTGCAAAGATACGAATTCTACAGAATAGTTTCATTATTTTGATCCATTAATGGTTATGCAGAAAAATAACAATGGGTTTTATATACAGCAATATGGTAAAACATTGTAAAAAAAATATGTGAAGTTGACCATATAGTCCTTTCAATGTATAATAACTTCAAACAGAGTTGTTTTTGGGAAATGGTTATGAATACATATCGAAAATACCTGTATCTTTTTTGTGCAAATTTTCTATTTATCGGATGTGCCGGTTCTGTTCGGCATATGGAAGATGATATAATTTTACCTCAAATTGATGTGGTAGCAGTTAAAGAGAGTACCGATGAGGCGCTTAAGCTTGCTCAGGAGGCAAAACTGGAAGTAGATCTGTTATCTGCTAAAGTGACAGAGTTGGAAAACAGAATGATCGTCCTTTCAGAAGAGGTTTCAAATATTTCATCTGCTAAAATTGAAGAGCTTGAGAACAGGATTTCATTATTGATTGAGGCCTATAAAGATCTTCATTCTTCGGTTAAAACGCTTGAAGAAAACAGTGTTCGAAGTAATGCTAAAAATACAAAAGGACCTTCAAAAACAGCTACCTTTTCACCCGCATCAGCTGCTTCTTTAATAACTTCCCCCGAATATGAAGTATATCAAAATGGTCTCAGAGTTTTTAATAGAGGAAATTACGACAGAGCGATTGAAATTTTTACTGACCTTTTAAATCAGTATCCATCGGGTAAATACGCCGACAATTCAAATTTCTGGATTGGTGAAAGCTACTATTCCAAAGGGGATTTTTCTGCTGCGATAGCATCTTTCAACCGGATTTTTTCATTCAAGAAGTCTTCGAAAAGTGATGATGCCCAGTTTAAAATAGGATTGTCATATCTGAAAATGAATCAACCACAAAAAGCCAGGAAAGCATTACAGGAATTGATCGATCGTTATCCGTCCAGTGAATATGCACAAAGATCAAAAAAATACCTTTCAGAAATTGAATAACAGATAGCCCTCACAGGTTGTTATTCAATTAATCTTTTTCTTCAGGCTGAAACTATTTTACCAATTCAGTTTTTGTTTGTGGCACGATATCTTCAAGTGTGATTTTTGGGTGATGATACCTGTTTCTTGATGCAGTTTTTTTACCTATCTGAATAGATGCCTTTGGGCACCAGTGAAAACAGGCAAGGCAGGATTCACATCTATGCTGCCATTGTGGCCTCCCATCAATAATTTTTATATTTCCAACCGGACAAACTTTACTGCAGATTCCGCATGAATCACAATTGCTGTCAACCAAGAAAACTTTATCGGATTCATTAATTTTGCTCATCATGCCCTTGCTTGCAACAGAAGCCAACCTTCCCAGAATACCGAGATTGGTATCTATTCCATAAGAACCTTTTGAGTTAACTATTGATGCGATTTGTGCAATTCGGTCTGGAACTTTTGAATACATGGCTTCCCGTTTTTCCAAAGAAGGAACTTCATAAACATGTGTTGCATTTCCAGGCATTTTGATTGCAAAACCTGCATTGAGAGTGTATCCTCTCGCATTTAACATTTTTTTAAGGTTTCTGCCGGAGCTTGTCAGTAATCCACCATAAGAAGCAAGACCAAAAATATATGTAGAAGAAGAAAACTGTATTTTGTTAATAAAATCAACAACGATTTTCGGCAGTGTAAAACAGTAAACCGGATAAGCGATACCGGCAATATCACAATCTTTGCAGTTAAAATCCATATCGTGCCGGATTTTTACAAGTTCCATTCCCTCTATCTTTTTCTTTAATTCCTTTGCCAGATACAAAGTGTTTCCAGTTCCGCTGAAATAGAAGAGCTTTCTGTTCATTGGTATTCCTTTTAGGGTTGTGTGTTTTATTATGAAATGTCAGTCATTTCTTTAAGCAAAATAAAATTTCACACTTATGCGGAGTAGAAATTCTTCACTTTTACTTAAATATATTTTTTATTTGGAATGAATGGTAAGGTTAACAGTATTCATTCGCAAAGGTGCTGGTACACCTGGTATTTATCATTCATCTTCATCCTCCTCTGCCTCCCTGGCGGCTTCAAGGATTCTTTCACGGAACAATTCCGGTGTTGTATGAGTAATGGATTCGAACGATTCGTTAAGTATCTTTACTGATTGAAAACCTGCTTTTTCTGCAATCTCTTCAAAACTCATTTCGGTAGACCGCAACATCTCTTTTGCTTTTTGAATTTTCTGGAATTTGATGTAATGTTCAAATCTACAATCCATCTCCTTGAGAAAAGTGTCTGTAATTGTATCCGGTTTGATGTTGAGAATTGATGCAATCTTCTGGGGGGAAAGTGAGGGGTCAGTGATTCTTTTTTGAACAGCATCCAAAATCGTTTTAAAAAGTTCAGAGTACTCTTTCTTTTGGGCGGATTCTCGTTTTTTTGCCTGAAGGTTGTGTTTTGAAATGATTATAGTCAGTATCAAACCTGTTATCAAAATAATCATGCCGGAAATCGTCAAAATGAGTTTAAGAGGAAACATGGTCTGCTTTAAAACCGCAGTACCCCACTGACTTGGATTATATCGGTTAGATTCTATGGCAGAGCCCGACCAACTGACGTAATGTTTTGATCCGTTTTTTTCATCACTATCCATAATACTGACATCGAAACCGAAATTAGGGTTCAGATATCCCATTTCAGACAGAAGAGTAACCGGTATGGATGCTTCAATAATGTACCCATCTTTTACAATGTTTCTTCTCCACTTCATTTCATTATTCAATAATACGTTTATGCTGTCGTCTGGCATAAAGCTGGAATCAGAAAGGTCCATAGCAAAAGTTGTACTGCGAGTTTGTGGACCAAACCGGATACTTCTTTGGTTGATATCCGAAAACGATTTTCTTTCCCGGTCAAGGTCGAAGTGTAATTCCAGAAAGTCGGCATAACTAATTGTGGTATCAAAAACATGCGCACCTACAAAAAAATGGTAGTTTGTCCATTGCATCTTAAGCATGCCTTTCGAACCAATATAAATTGTAGATACGTTTTCCCACTCATTAAGCTGGCCGTCAATTTCGATTTTCCCGGGATTTAAAATCTGTTTAATTTGATACTTTTTACGACTGTTTCTTTTGTCCCTGTCTATGACCCAACGATTCGGCATTGGTGGGCAGATAATTTTTTTTCCTGAGGGATGAAAAATAACATACCCGAACTGTAGATGTAACTGGTCCTGGTCTGGTATGGTATCATATCTCCAGGTTGCACAATAGGGAGGTGCATGAAAAGTACCAAGCGTGTCGGTAATTTTACCCGAATATAGAACTGTAAGTTTTAAGGAATCAACTTTGCATTGAGGTTCTATTTCAACTTTTAAATCTCTTCCGGAGAAAACCTTTTTAAAAGGGGGGGAGAGAAAAACAGCACTATCTGAGGTAATTAGTATTGTACTGTCTTCAGTTTTCTTTGACGTAAGATTCAGTTTTTGTAATACAGGAACTTTTTGTTCAGATTGGTCAGAAAAACCTGTACTTGAAAAAAAAAATATAACTGATACGGAAAATAGCATTGAAAAAGGGGCTTTAAGCATTTAAGTTTCCTGATTTGTAGGTTTATCTGTAATCAGTTTAATATTCAAAATTAAAACCAGGACTATTTTCAGGACAGAATACAATTGATATTCGATAAAAGTCAAAAGAATCCTGGTAACTGTTTTTAACATAATTAATGGGAAGCATAATCTGATATGAATATGCGTACTTTTGTGCTGTATTGGCAAGTCTTATTTTAATTGTTCTAAAAAAATCAGATAAGTTTGATACAATTTTGCTGTTTTTCAGAGAAATTGTTAAATAAATACAGAATTATCTGATTTAAGCAATTTTGATTGGTAATTTTTATTCAATTTGTTTTAACTTTTATGCAATTCTGATCCTGGAAAAAATTTAATTTTAATCGATGTTATTCATTACGATAACTGAAATTACTTTAACGCAGGAGGCTTACAAGTATGAAATCCAGACCTGTTATAATCACAATGATTGCTTCCTGGATTTTTTTTATCGCTCTTGACGGCATAGGGAGCCTTTTCAGGGCGTGGTATATTCGCAGAATGAAAAATCCATTTCGATTTTTATATCAAACTGTAGGGTATGGGCGTACCATCGTACTTTTTTTGATAGCTGTAATGAATTTTTTCCTGATATTGTGTAACTGGGGTAAAAAAAAAACAGAATGATTTAAAATGTCAAATTCACAACCTGGGCGGAATAAATCATTTTACAGGTATGTCAGGTATTATGCAGGATTAGGTGCTAAAAGTCAGGTCTTAATTCTGTTCTATATTAGATAAAGCCTGTTGGTTAAAAATGCTTTTAAAAAAATGGAGCATGCCAGACTAAATACGACTTACTGAGGTTTTCGTAGAATGGACCGGCAGGTTGTTTTGAAATATGTAATGGATAAAAGTAAGGATTTATAAATGAAAAACAGAGAGCTGATTTATCTGGATAATAATGCTACTACAAGGATTGCACCTGAAGTTCTTGAAGAGATGCTGCCGTTTTTTAAAGATTTATATGGTAATCCATCCAGTATTTATCGTTTTGGAGGGAAGGTACATAGATATATTGAAGAAGCAAGAGAAAAGGTGGCATCACTTATTGGTGCTTCTGCAGATGAAATAATCTTTACCAGTTGTGGTTCCGAAAGTGATAATCTCGCACTAAAAGGCTTTTGTAATTATTTCGGCGAAAGATCTCAGATAATTACTTCAGAAGTTGAACACCCTGCAGTCAGGAATACAGCACGCTACCTTAAGGACAAGGGACATGCACTCGTTGAATGCAAGGTTGACAATGTTGGAATGTTAGAAACAGATATTTTTGAAGAATGTCAAATAGATGAATTTACAATAGCGAGTTTCATGTGGGCTAATAACGAAACCGGCGTTATATTTCCAATAGACGAGCTGGCTGCAAAAGTCAAAGCAAGAGGCGGCTTTTTTCATACTGATGCAGTTCAGGCAGTGGGAAAAATCGATATAGATGTTAAAAAGATACCTGTTGATATGCTTTCCCTTTCAGGCCATAAACTTCATGCTCCAAAAGGTGTTGGTGCTATTTATATTCGTAAAGGGGTGAAAGTAGATCCGGTTATTCATGGTGGACATCAGGAAAACGGGATCAGAGCCGGTACAGAAAATGTACCTTTAATTGTTGGTCTGGGTAAAGCCTGTGAACTGGCTTCAAGGCATTTAAAAGAAGAGAATGTAAGGGTTCGTGCTTTACGGGATCGTCTGGAAAACAGCCTGTTAACCTCTTGTAAAGGTGCAAAACTGAATGGCAATAAAGCTCACCGTTTACCTAATACCACCAATATCAGTTTTGAAGCGATTGAGGGGGAATCTATTTTATTACACCTGGATGAAAATGGAATCGCAGCTTCATCAGGTTCCGCATGCACAACCGGTTCTCTTGAGCCGTCACATGTTTTGACTGCAATGGGAGTGCCTTATACTTTCGCACACAGTTCAACCCGCTTTTCACTTAGCAGATATACAACCGATAAAGAGATCGATTCTGTCATAGCTGCTATGCCACAAATTGTTGAGAAACTCAGAAAATTATCACCTTTTATTGAAAATGCAGATTAGATGGATTCTTTAAAAAACAAGATTGATTTATTGAAAAAAAAGAAAAATGCAGTAATACTGGCACATACATATCAACCTGGTGAAGTACAGGATGTGGCAGATTATACCGGAGATTCATACGGTTTGAGTGTGGAGGCTTCCCGTACTGAAGCGGATGTAATAGTTTTTGCCGGAGTTCGTTTTATGGCAGAAACTGCAGCAATTTTAGGCCCGCAAAAAACTGTATTATTGCCACAACCGGATGCATCCTGTCCAATGGCCGATATGATTACACCAGAAGAACTTGTAGAGATTAAAACCAGGTATCCTTCATACAAGGTTATGTGTTATGTAAATTCTACAGCTGAAATCAAGGCGTTGTCGGATATCTGTTGTACAAGTTCAAATGCTTTAACAATTGCAAAAAAATTACCCTCTGGTACGGGTATTATTTTTGTACCGGATAAACATCTTGGTTCATATGTTCAGGAAAAAACCGGTCTTTCAATGGTATTATGGGATGGTTTTTGTCCGACACATCTGCGGATGAATCCTTCAATGATTAAAAAAGCAAAAAAACTGCATCCTGAAGCTGTTGTGCTGATGCATCCTGAAGCTGCGCAAGAGTGCAGAGTTTTAGCGGATTACATTCTTTCTACAGGTGGGATGTGTGATTATGTGAAACAGGATCGCAATAACAACGAATACATAATCGCTACAGAAACAGGAATAATCCATACTCTGGAAAAACAGAATCCGGAGAAAATCTTTTTCCCGGTGTCGGATGAGGTAATCTGTCCTAATATGAAAAAAGGATCTCTTGAGTCGATTGTAAATGCCCTTGAAGGAAATGGTGGTGAAGTAGTCAAAGTTGATGCAGCAATAGCTTCAAAAGCTCTGGCTTCACTGAAAAAAATGCTGGAAATGAGTTAGCGACGTTTTATTTCCAATCTGATAAGCATCGCAATATAGTGCATGGCATAGGAACCGCCGGTTAATTGGCACAGTTAGTTTGAAACAGGTGTCACATATATGCCAGGATAATTTCTCTGCTCACCCGAGAGAGCGTTATTATTTACATTAATTCCAATTTAAGTTGCTTTATTGGCTAAATTGCCTTAAATTGTATAAAGCGTGCTCACTAAAGATAGTAAAAATCTTGAGAATGTTATTCTGATAAAGATTGATTCAGGAAGTTTCATGAAACCAATTACCATGTATACAGATTACCGAGCCTTTCTGCGTGAAGTTATCAGGGAAAGAAAACTGTGTGGACTTCCCTGCTCTAATCGATGGTTTGCGATGAAAATGAAAATTAATTCTTCATCGTGGTTGACATCTGTTCTTCAGGGCAAAAAAGGTTTATCAAAAAGTACTGCTAACAGGCTTTCAACAATCCTGAAACACTCCGCATCAGAATCCAGATATTTTGAAACACTGGTAGCTTTCAATCAGGCACGTACAATTGCAGAAAGAAACCTTTATTATCAGGATCTGGTATCATTGCAGAAATTCAACAATATTGATTTGCTTGATGAAGACCGGTATGATTTTTATTCAAACTGGTTTATCAGTGTTGTAAGAGCTCTTATGGGAATGTTTCATTTCAGGGCATCTGATGAGGATTATAATCGGCTGGCATCTATGATTTGTCCACCTGTTACCGGAGCACAGGTGCGTAAATCGGTTGCTTTGCTTGAAAAGTTGAAACTGATTCATGTTGATAAAACCGGTTTTTATAAACTCTCATCAAATGCAATCAAGTCAAGAGAAAATACGAACTCGCTGGCAATATCAAACTTTCAACTTGAAACCATGCGTCTTGCTCAGGAAGCTTTGGACCGGTTTTCACTGGACCAGAGATATATTGGAACTGCTACAGTCGGTATCAGTGAAAAAACATACGAAAAAATAAGGGAGATTCTTATTGATGCAAGTAACAGAATCGCTGAAATCGCAAATATGGATATAGAGGCAGATCGTGTTTACCAAATAAATATTCAGGTATTTCCGATGTCCAGATCTGTTGAAAAAACAAAAATATCATCTCGGGAGTCTGGTAATGAAAATCCGGATTAATGGAGTCTTATCAAAACAGCTCATAACTGTTCTGGAAATTGTTTTTATAATCGGTTTTTCTGTATTTTACTCTTGTTCAAATCCTGTTGCAGGGAACAGTTCTCAAACCGGCAACAATGGTGTTACTCTTACAGCTTCCTGCGGATCAATTTCAGGAGAAACAAAACCTGAAATACTCGTCTCAATCTATGAGCAAAAATTTATTCCATGCATAACTCCATCACGTTATTCTGATTCAACAAAAACAGATGACAGTGGTAAATTCTTTTTTTCATCTCTTGCGCAGGGATATTATAATTTATTAATACAGGATACGGCAAGTGATGAAGCCGTTTTTGTCAGAAATATTCCTGTCTTTACTGATTCAGTCCATACTGATACAAGTAAATTGCTTCTGGTATCAGGTTATTTTAAAGGACAATTCAATGAGAATATAGACTGGAAATCGGAATCGTTTATTGTTTATCTGGAGGGTAGTCCTTTTAGTGGTCATATCGATTACAATGGGGAATTTCTGATAGGACCTGTTCCTTCTGGAAATTATATCTTCGGATATACAGATAAATATTCAGATGCAAATCCAGTACCTCCATTTAATGATTTGCCAATTAAACCGGGTAAAGTGTTCGGAAACATAACTGTATATTCAGACAGTACCGTGCAATGGTATCAAAACTGATTTTATTGATAAGATGTTGGCTCAATTTCTTTTAAAGAATCGAGGTTGAAACTATGAATAAAACAAAACTGATTATCTTGATTTTAATATTTGCAATTAATGTTTTATATGCGGAAAAGAAAATAGCACCTCATTACGTAAGCATTTCCGGAACGGTTTATTATGAATTGTCCGAAGGCAATTCAACGCCTGCTTCCGGACTTAATGTAAAAATAGGGTATGAGTCATCAGACACCTTTTGGGAAATAAAAAGTGTTATTACCGACAAAAATGGATATTATTCACTGGATAGTATTGACGGGAAATCCTGGTCATCTTATACATTAATATGTTCAATAAATGGTTATGAAATAAAAAAAACAACAATATTCAATGAGTTCATGCTCACTGATACAGTAATTGATATCGTTCTTAATCCACAAAGTTTACCTTTGCCACATTTTCAAATAAGTGGAACTGTAATGTATGATCCATTCCCTGCAGAGGTGAAACCTGTTCCTCTCGAAAACATAAAAATCAGGATAGAGCCAATTCCTGGGGTGGTTCCATTTTCTGACGGAGATCCGGAACCAAACCTGTTACCTACAATTGTGTTAAAAACCGATTCTACATTTTCAGACAGTGAAGGAAAGTTTTATTTTTCGGCGTTTTCTGCAAATTATCAGGTTCTGGTAACCGGTGCTTCATTCAGAGAAAGACAGTTCGTATTGAATTTGATTAACGATACCAGTATTACAATAAATCTTGTAAGTATCACATCCAAAGCAACTCTAAAAGGTAAGATATATAGCGGGTGTCATGAAGAACAGACTGCCTGCAGCTGGGAACCTTTGGCAGGATGTACTGTAACTGTTTTTCAGGATGATATTAAAGTGTACCCGATAACGGGTAAATATTCATTTGGTAACGAGCCGCTTATAGCCATTACTGATGAGCAGGGTAAATATTCGATAGACAGTATCCCTGTAACCGTTAATGGAGAAATGGTTACAGTAACAGCAAAAAAATCGGGTTTGCATCAGACAGGTAAAATAGCAATCTGGAATATGACAGAATCCGAACTGGATTTTGATTTGTTTAAAAGTTCCTCTGATTCACTTGTTGTCCGACCTTCAGTTCCAAAGGAAAACGACTCGATTCTTTTCAGGGTTTTCGAGTCTTCTCATTGCTGCTGTGCTCAATATAAAGACAAGTCTGTTTCAGTCAAAAATGACAGTATAATACTTGTTTACCATTATGATTCAAGCATGTGTAAAGAGTGTAATTGTGCTGGTTCGGGGGCATGGGTTGAATTAAAATCCGGTCCTTTGAATGCAGGTATCTTTTCGGTGTTCAAAGAAGTTTATGTTTCTTGCCTGTCCGGAAGTGTTTGTCTGCCGCTTGCTGTTGAACCTCAATTAATCGGGTCTGTTACGATTGAACCGTTTACTCCTGTTATCAGAAATAGTGATGATGGAAACAGAAACGAAATGAATCTGTTAAAGGTAAAAGGAACAAGCTTTTCGGTCAATTTAAAGGTTAAATCACATCTTTCGGTACGCACTTTGAATCTTCAGGGAGTTTTACAGGAAGAAATTGTGAACCGATCGTTACCTGCAGGAGTACACTCTTTCTGTATTGATAAAAGGAAATACGCAGGGAAAGCAGTAATTATGGAAGTGATGATTGATGGAGTTTTGAAAAACGTAAAAATGATTACACTCATTAAATGATTTCAGCAGAACGGATAATGATTGACCTCAATGTGAAATTAAAATAAAAACAGCTCCCTCTATTTGATTTAAGAGGGAGCTGTTTTTTTGTTAACTGGAAATTGCAGTAGTTTGAGTAGCTTTTAGTTGTTTATTTATTTCGCTTAAAACAAGTTTTAGAGTACATTTTTCAATCAAATGTTTGCCAACCCGGACAGTTGGTCCGTTGTTGCAGTGTTCAAAACAGAAGGAACCACGTACCTCTACCTGTTCCGCGAGGTTTTTATCAACTATGTTTGTAATGATTTCATGCAGTAAATCCTGAGCGCCTTTAAGATAACAACCCGTTCCAAGGCAGACATCAACATGCAGTTTTCCGTTTTTGTTGTCTTCAGAAAATGACAATCCGTTATCCGACATACGTTTACGGTTATTGTATTCAGTATGAAGGAGTTCGTGAGTAATTTTGTGATCAGTAAGGACCTTTTCATACAACTCGGCGATATAAGGATTGTCCTGAGATTTATGAATCTGAAGATTTTTATCAATATTGTATAAGCTTTGTGTCCTCGATTCATTGATGGTATCAACGAAGGAGCATGGTTGTCCTGCTCCGCCAATACAACCGCCGGGACATGCCATTACTTCTATAAGGTCATAGTCACATTCTCCATTTTTAACCATATCAGCAATTTTGCGGGCATTTGCCAGGCTATGTACGACAGCAATTTTGACACTGGTATTATTTATAGTAAAACTGGTTTCCTTTATGCCTTCACAACCTCTGACATCTAAAAAGTCGACTTTTTCAATTTTGTTACCACTGAGTTTCTCAACTGCAAGTCTCAGCACTGCTTCACTGACTCCTCCCGATGCACCAAATATTACGCCTGCTCCGGTTTTGAATCCTAAAGGCAGATCGAAAGATTCAGTTTCAAGGTCAATGAAATTCAGCCCAGCTTCTTTTATCATTTTGCCCAGTTCCTGTGTAGACAAAACATAATCGACATCAGGATATCCGTCAATATTGAATTCCGGACGGAGTGCTTCAAATTTCTTTGCCGTACATGGCATGATAGATACCACGACAAGGTTTTCCCTGTTGATATCAAGTAAATCAGGAAGCATTTTTTTGGCAACTGCACCAAACATTTGTTGCGGCGAACGGCATGTCGAAAGATTCGAAAGCAGTTCGGGATAATACTGCTCTGCAAATTTTACCCATGCCGGGCAGCATGAAGTAAACTGTGGAAGGTTTTCACCATTTAATTTACGTTCCAGAAACTCGTGTGCCTCTTCAACTACTGTAAGATCTGCGGTAAAAGATGTATCATAAACTTTGTCGAATCCAAGCCGTTTTAGTGCTGTGATGGTTTTTCCTGTAACGACTTCACCTGCTTTCATTCCGAACATTTCACCGAGTGCTACACGCACAGCCGGTGCTATCTGAACGACAACTGTTTTTTCGGCATTATGAAGTTCGTTCCAGACATTTTCTATCTGCGATGCAACAGTAAGGGCTCCAGTAGGGCATACCCTTGCACATTGACCGCAGTTAACACATTCCACTTCCGAAAGATCTTTACCAAAAGCCGGCAAAACCATCACATCGGACCCCCTGTAGGCAAAATCAATCGCGCCTATACCCTGGACTTCATGACACATACGGACACAATCACCACAGAGCACACATTTGTTGGGATCGCGAATAATTGATGGCGAAGAACGGTCTATCGGTTTTGGTTTATGAGTAGGTTTAAACCGCACATTATCCACGCCAAGTCTGGATGCAAGTTCCTGAAGTTTGCAGTTGGAATTTTTACCGCATGTAAGACAATTCTGTTCATGATTTGCAAGAAGCAGCTCAAGTGTGATTTTGCGCATTTCCCTGATTTCCGGAGTGTTTGTATGCACTTTCATTCCAGGTTCAGCAGGTGTACTGCACGATCCGACAATGCCTCTGCCTTCGATATCTACAATGCAAAGGCGGCAGGCGCCATAAACGCTCAGTTCCGAATGATAACAGAATGTCGGTATGTCGATTCCGGCTTTTCTTATTACCTCAAGGAGATTTCTTTCTCCATTGATCCGGTATTCTCTTCCATCAATAAATAATGTTTTTTTGTCTTCCATATTTATCCCCTGACTACCGCGTTGAATTTGCAGTTGTCTATACATGCTCCGCATTTAATACATTTTTCTTGATTAATTGTAAATGGTTGTCTTGGTTTTCCTTCAATAGCATCGACTGGACATTTTCTTGCACATAAACCACAACCTTTACATAATTCGCTAATAATAGTAAAGCCAGACAAAGCTGTACACTGTTTTACAGGACAGCGTTTTTTAAATACATGGGTTTCATATTCATCACGAAAATTGCTATACATCGAAAGGACCGGGTTTGGGGCCGATTTACCGAGACCACAAAGAGATCCTTTTTGAACCGTTTTTGCCAGCTTGATCATTGTATCCAGAGTCTGTTTATCTGCATTTCCTTCCATAATGTCATCAAGGAGCGACAAAAGCTGCTTGGTTCCTTCACGGCACAGTACACATTTGCCGCAGGATTCATTTTGAGTAAACTGCATGAAAAATCTGGCCATACTGACCATACATGTATTTTTATTCATGATAACCAGACCGCCCGATCCGACCATTGCACCAACACCCTTTAAAGAGTCGAAATCCAGTGGAAGGTCCAGGTGTGTTTCAGTCAGGCAACCTCCTGAAGGTCCACCAATCTGGACTGCTTTAAAACCATCCGGCCATACTTCTCCATTGTCATCAGTGACACCACCACCGATATTAAAAACTATTTCCCTTAGTGTAGTGCCAAACGGAACTTCAATAAGCCCGGTGTTTGCGACATGGCCTGTAAGAGCAAATGTCTTGGTACCCGGAGACTTGGTAGTTCCAACTTTACGAAATTCATCTGCCCCATTCCTTATTATTATTGAAACGCTTGCAAGTGTCTCGACATTATTAATAACCGTAGGCTTTCCCCATAACCCACTCTGGGCAGGGAATGGCGGCTTTGGTTTGGGCATACCCCTGTTTCCCTCAATTGATGCCATAAGAGCGGTTTCTTCACCGCACACAAATGCACCGGCACCTTCCATTACGTGAAGATTAAAAGTGTGTTGGCTTCCAAAAGGGTTATTCCCCAGTATTCCAAGAGCTCTGGCATCTTCAACTGCTTTTACTAATCGTTTTACAGCAAGGGGATATTCAGCCCGTACATAGATGTATCCCATATTTGCTCCTGTTGCGTATGCTGCGATAAGCATACCTTCTATAATGCTGTGCGGATTTCCTTCCATGACACTGCGGTCCATAAAAGCACCGGGATCACCTTCATCACCATTACAGATAAGAAACTTGTCTTTGCCCGGCTGAATTCTGGCCAGGTCCCATTTTTTTCCTGTTAAGAAGCCGCCTCCCCCCCGGCCGCGTAAGCCCGATTCGGATACCTGTTTACATATCAGTTCCGGAGACAGTTCCATATAAGCTTTTTGGGCTGCACTGTATCCACCATGATAGATATATTCATGGATATCCTCCGGATCAATTATCCCGCAAAGAGAAAGAACTGTGCGGGTTTGTTTCATATAAAAGGGGATCTCTGAAGTGCTTTTACAGGGTGTTTTCGAAGACGGATTTCTGTAAAGCAGTCTATCGATTATTTCACCTTTCTGAAGGGTTAATGTGACGATATCTTCAACATCAGACGGCTTTACTCTTGTGTAAAGTATGTTCTGAGGTAAAATGGTAACAAGAGGACCCATTTGACAGAAACCCTGGCATCCGCTTTTAGAGATGTGAATTGAGTTTTCTGTGTCTTCTTTGTGTATATCTATAGTAACCGGAATTTCTTTATGTTTTATGGTTTCCTCAAGGGCATCAATTACCTGTTGGGCTCCGTTTGCCATACAACCTGTTCCGGCACATATAATTACCCTCTGGGCTGGTTTGTTAACCAGATTTTTAAAATTTTCTGCTGTTTTGAGTATATCTAAAGTGTTAGCCGGCATTTTTATTCTCCTTCTCAATTATTTCATCAATCAGCTTGATAGCTTTTTCTCTGGTAACCTGGCCATGGACAACGTCATTTATTACCAAAACCGGTGCAAGACCGCATGCACCTAGACAGGAAACTGTTTCGAGTGTAAAAAGCATATCAGATGTTGTGGTGTTTTTGTCTTTCAGGTTTAGTTTTTCCCGTAACGTTTCCAAAAGTTTATTTGAACCTTTTACGTGGCATGCTGTGCCGTCACAGATGCGGATGACATATTTACCACGTGGGCTGAGAGTAAAATGAGCATAGAATGTAGCAACACCATAGACTGTCGCCGGTGGAATATTAAGGGTTGTTGCAACGAAAGTAAGAACCTCTTCAGGAAGATATCTGTATTCATCCTGAACTTTTTGTAGAATCGGAATTAATTTGGATTTGTCTCTGTTGTATTGATTTACAATATCACAGATTTTGGTAAATTTTCGCATAGCTTTTTGCTGTGTTGTTTTTTCCATATCTCCCTCCTGGGTATCAGTGTGTACTAAGTATACGAAAAAGAAGGATAAAAAACAACTAAAAAGTGAAAAAAATCACAAAAAGAATTTAGAGCATATCATACCAGTAATCTCCAATACGAAATTAATAAATTAATCAGAATTTGCTTTAAGCAAATAATGTGAAAGAGGTATTGATAATAATCATGAATATTTAAAATTGTGATATTGAACACTGTTAAGTATATATTATATGAAATATATCACAAAAAATAATTCGTTATCTGATATCTCTTTGAAACCAACATTAAATGCTTAAGAATTAAAACGTTTTAATATGTGAAAGTGATCACAAAAAAAACGGCCAAAGGACAGCTTTGAACTGGTTTGGCTTTGTCGGTATGACTCCTTTTTCGTTGCGATATTTATGAGTGGGGCAAAGTAACTAAAACCTGAATGAAAGCGATTACTAAATTTTATGAAGAAGAATTGATTTAGTTTTGCTACTATGTGTAATTCTGAAAATATATGTACCGGCTTTTACCCTGTTACCATTCTCGTTGCATCCATCCCATACCAGAGAAAAACCTGTTTTAACTTTATTACCTGTCGGCAGGTTTCTGATTTTTTTCCCCGCTGTATCAAAAATTGCTGCTTCAACTCTTTGTGCCGAAAAAAATGAAAAAGAGACAGACACAAAAGAATGAAACGGGTTTGGTCTGGTTTCAATTTTTGAGATATCCTGGTAATTTTTGTTCAAAGGCAAAATAGATGTTTTTAGTTGCTTCCCTGCTGAAAAAATCAGCAAAGGCTGGATATTTGACTGTAACCCGATTGCATTTTTAATAGCATTTCTTTCACTGTCGTTGAAATTTGCGCAGTAATGTCCTCCAAGACCTAAGGATGTAGTCTGAAGCAATGCACTTGATCCACAATAACCTGCTTCAAGAAGCTGGGGACGGTCTGTGCTTGAAGCGCAAAAGATAAAGTATACAGGAGCAGTTTGTGAGATTCGACCGGATGCTTCTCTTAGTAAAGATCTGCAATCTCCAGACTTGACAAGTTCTATGCGGTGATCCTGAGAGCTGGTTTCACCGGAAGAATTGCGCATGTGAAATTTAAATACAGAATCTGAAGTAATGATATAAATATGTCCTGTCAGGTAATATTGAGCATTCCATGAAGCAACAGTAAGTCCGGCTTTGGTAGATATATAATGGGGTGTACATCCGTATGCTGCCCAGGCAATTTGAGAAAGTTGTTGGGTGGAAAGATCGTCATCTGTAAAATTAGAAGTAAATATTGGTTCACGAATTGCATCTTCAAGAATAACATTTCCGTCGGTTAATGGATCGGGAAGGCTGTTATCTGAGGATTTTGCCACAAGTTGAGACTTGATACCAGGAACAGAAGACATCCGTCCGTAACAATTTACAATAGGCACATCTGAATCAAGCTCCCAGTGATCGTTGGCATATATGTACCCGCTGTCTTTGGGGCAGCATACTGGTTGATCTGCCGTACTACCCCAGAATGCTACAGACGCCAGTTGAGCCCAGTGTAATGCAGCACCAGCATCTTCGGCTACATCCGGTGGATTATTTGTTATTCCGATTTCAAAAGCAAGATTTTTTTCCGATAAATGATTTCCATCAATTTGCAGGTACAACCTGTTTTTTTCCGGACTGTAGAAGTAAACACCATCTGGAAGTGCCACATAAATGTTTCTGGAATTACAGAGTAGTGGTGCTTTCGATGCAGCCCATAATGTATTGGCAAGGATTTGATTATCAAGGGTTCCGTTATATCCTCCATGAGTTGAAACGCGTGAATTAAGACAGAGCTCTACTGAATGTGATCCTGTGAGAGGTGCAGGAAGTTCAACATAAGATTGAAGATTACTTAAAGGGTTTGCCAGTGATGATTTAACCATGGTTGCAGCACCAACTGATGCCAGATATTTAGTGAAAGCACGTCGTTTCATAATATTGACCTCATTAATAATCGTTCAAGTGTGAGGTTTTGTGATTTTAAACGGTTCTAAATCAATGAAAAAATTCCAAACATGTAGAATAATATATCAAAAAGCTGGTAGAAATGTGCAGTAATTTCAATCTGTAACAAAAAATGAGCGGATTTTTTCTTTTGAAGTATCTAATAAACAGAAACGAACAGAAGGTTGATTCTTTCAAGGAGTAATTATGAACAAAATATTAATTATGGGCGTTATGGGTTTGATACCCGTATCAATTCTTGCAGAAATTAACGTTAACTTTAGCATTAACAGTGGATGCAATACAGGAGTAGTACGGGAAGTAGAGTATATAGCTTATGGAGAACCGTGGTTTGATGGTCATATATGTGAGGGATCATCAAGAATTAGTTTTGAATATCAGTGGTCACATTACGGATCAGACTATGTTTTAAGATATCGCAAGGTAACATTTAATACATTCAGCAATGCATGGGTTTTCGGGGCCTGGAATGTCAAGGAGGTATGCAGAGGACCAGTAAGTAAAATACATATTAAACGTGCATCACATCCTGACTGGCGAAGGGTTTATAATTCCCGAACCCGTACATATTATTATGAGTACAGAAATAATGACCATCGTGACGGCAGAAAGGTAAAAGTATACAGATACGAGTATCGTCCGCAACATAAAAAAGTACATGTTACCCCGGAAAAAAAAGTTCATAATAAAAAGGAACATGTTAACAAACGCCATAGCGGTTCAGATAAAAGGATTATTGTTAAAAAAGAAAAGAAAAACCATGTACAAAGTAAACAAGGGCCGCATAATCATAAAAGCAAAAATCATAAGGGTAGCGAAAAAAAAATAACAAAGATATCAGGTAGAAATTAACTGAACAGATATGTGAGGATATTATGGGCGTATTCAAAATTAATATAATATTTGTAATATTTTTATCATTATTAAATGGATGTGCATTTATTCTGGAACCACAATCTGATTTTGAAGGTTATGTCGAGGCTGACGATTATTATGTCGATACTTATGTTTATATCCCTTATGAAATAAAAGTTCTTATTGCTGACTGTGTCTATGGATACTGTCAGCCTCCGTTGAGCAGATATGGTACTGGAATTTATCCGAATTACGGCTCGGATGATCCGTATAATCTGCCCTCATATGTAAGGGGTGATTTTAATGGAGATGGTTATTATGATTACGCATATATGTTTTCACGTCTCAGATGGTCGGATGGTTTCTGGTATCTTAAAACAAAACTATTGATAGTTACCAGCGAATGGGATGGATATAAATTGTTTGCTGAATTTGACTTGGGTACTGTATCGGCAGATTGCAATACGTCTGTTGAAGAATACTGGGGAATACGGCTTCTTCGAAAAGGAACTCACACTGTAGAATCATGTAATAAAAGAACCTGTGAGAAAACAAGCATTAACCTCGATGAGGATGGTATATATCTGGGGAGTGTTGATCCGCAGGAAAGGTCTGTTTTTTATATCGAAAGAAGTATATTACACGAAATAACACTGGATTTGGGTGCAATTTCAAAAAAGAAGGTAAGTTCAATGCAAGAAAGAAAAGATCAGGTTATTACTTTGTTGAACTGAAATGGATAGAATCAAAACACTAACTTGAATTAGATGATAATTTCAAATCAAAGCATTCTGGATCAAACCTGGAGTGATGTCCAGAGTGCTTTTCAGAGTTAAGTAAAACATAAAATAGCAAGAACCGGGAATCCAAAAATATTGTAACTGTCTTTTAGGTAAGAGATAAGCATATTTTTTTGCCTTTTTGGGTTATCAGACAGAAAATTTAGTAGACGAAATTTGGAATGAATGAGTAAAAAAAAGAGCAGGAAAAAATTTCCCTGCTCTCCACAACAACAAACTCCACTCGGAGTAGACTTATCATATGAATTGTAAAAAACGACTCTATTTTATAATATACAAAATTTTTAATACGTATTGTTATATTAATTAATTTTTTTCCATAAAAAGTGATAAAAATATAATTATATGTTTTCAATTTCCAAATTAATAATGTTTCTGAAACAGTAAATAGACCAATAAAGAAAAACCTGCCTTATTAAAATATCTGACTGGAAAAACCTCTATGTTTATTGACAGATTGTGAGCAATACTTATTTTGGAATAAAGTATAATTGTTTACCAGTAATCTCCGGAGTGAAAATGGCTGTCCTAAATTATTCCCGTTCAATAGTTTACCTCTTTATTCTGTTTTTTTTGCATGTATCCTTACCAGCTCAGATTAAAGTAAATATTAACTCCGGTAATCCGGTTTTTCCGTTTCCACAGTTTCTGCCATATAATAATCCAACCGAAACTCTTCATAACCTGGGCACCAGAAACAGTATCGGTGTTACCCATGCCGAAATGGAACAAACTATAAGAGATGCTTATCAGATAATGATGAACCGCGCCGAAAAACCAGGCGGCGGAGTCGGAGGAATCGATTATATCTATTTTAATTCAGCACCATCGTGCACAGAAGGTGATGGTTATGCCATGCTCGCAGCAGTTGCAATGGCAGATAAAGAAACTTTTGACGGGTTATGGCTCTGGGTTCATGATCATGCGATGAATAAAGTTAAGCGTTACAATGATTGTAAAGAATCGAGTCCAGAATATGAATACAGCCAGTTACCAAGCTGGTTAAATTCTGCAGGAGCCAATTCCGCTGCTGACGCTGATTTTGATATCGGATTTGCCCTGCTCTGTGCATATTACCAATGGGGTGAGTTTATGGGTATCGATGACGCTTGCGGGAATCCCATATCATACAAAAAAGCAGCAACAGATTTTATTAAAGCTATAACAGATACCGTGCCGTATAGTGGTTACTACTATGTAAGTGGTGATATTGGTATTGATGGCTATTTTAAAGGAGGGGATTCGTGGCCGGAACTAACCGGTTGGGCTTCAGATTCTTCAAGAAGCAGTTTTCCTTTTATTCCTGAAGCCAGGGGGCCAACAGCTCAATATTTTGATTATACCGCACCAGGCTATTTTAATCAGTTCAGAAAATTTCTTACAGGAGCAGATCCCTCAGCACACGCATGGAATATAATGCAATACTACCGCGCTGAAGCTTCATCAGAATGGCTTGTGGGACAGCTCCATTCGCAGAATGTGAAGAATATCCCTTTTGCGGGTCAGGTCAGCATCGGGTCAGATAACATCCCATTTTTCAGCAATATCAGTTCCGCGGAAGATATCCGTCTGCCATGGCGTACAATCCTCAATTATTTATGGCACGGTCATCCGACATATACATGGGATCCACAATCACATAATGTAATAGAAAATAAACCTAATACATTTCTTAAGGACATGGCTTTTCGGTATTCCAGGTTTTTATGGGATAATCGTCAGGCTCCCTGGAATAACCCCTGTGTATCGGGTGCAAATAGAGCGTTTGAATCCTGGGGCCCACAGGTTTTATATAATCAGTGGTGTTTTGACGGAAGTAATGGGAATTTTTTGTTCATTAACTGGATACACGGTACAGGTTCGCCATCAGCAGTCGTTTCACAGAATTTTGACCTGATGGCTGAAATGTTTCGCAAATGTGAAATTAATTGGGATGTAACAACTCCAGGTGATGGTTACCTGACAAGTACTCCGCATTATTTCCACGGTTGGTTCAGGTTACTGGGAATGCTTGTATTGTCTGGTAATTATCATGCGCCATCACAGATGAATCCATCTGCCAACATGAAAGTTTATCTCGATGTGGACAGAACTTATGCATCTGAAGGTGATACTCTTACATATTATATACAATACCGCAACTATGGCTCTATTGATGCTCAGAATGTGATTATTACAGATACACTGGATAATGATTTCCGATTTATTTCCTGCACTGGTGCCGGTATATTTAATTCATCAACCAGAACAGTTGAGTGGAATATCGGTACAGTTCCTGGTTTTAAAAGTTCGACCGGAATCGAACCAACAAGTGGGGAATTGACGTTGAAAGTTGTTTTGGAATCTGCTCAAAAGAAACAGTATGCAAACCGTGTTTCAATCTCATGCAGTAACGGTTCTGGGTGGATAAGTAACGAGTTTCCAGACAGGATTTCATCAATAATGAAAAGAAATTTTGTTGATGTTAAGGTCAATGATTCTGATAAACAGGATGGCAGGTTAAATGTTTCATCTTTGCATGGAGGCAGATCCGGAGTCCACTTCTCCTGTTTTCAACACGATACAATTGCAATATCTCCAGAAAAAACCATGACTGTAAGTATGTTTCATGATGCTAACGAGGCTTATATTAACTATGGAAGCTATCGTGTTTCCTGCTTTCTGTTTGATCCGGAACGTAACGGAATTGTCGGGCAGAATGGCAATACAACCGGATGGGTAGTTGAGCCGGTTTTGCTTGAAGGTGTCAGCGATATTAAAGTAAGTCACCAAAATCTTTCACCCGGTTCAGACAGTCGCGGAAAATGGAACCAGCGTATTATGATTCAGTTCACAGACACCTTGCCTTCAGATACAAACTGGAGTACAATGGCAACGACATACAACCACTTGGTTGAATTTAAGGGAATACCTGGCTGTATTCATCGTGGGCAAACAGATCCGTTACGTGTTACGTGGTCAATTTCAGGTTCAGATGGCTCTCCTGTACGATGGGATGATGACTGGTCGTGGAACGCAGCAGCTTCATCAAATGACAGTGGCTTTTTGGGATATCCGGTAACACCGGATTACACCGATCCGGCTCCAGACAACAAAGGTGTTTCAGTGAATCGACTGCATCCTAAATTTTGCGATACTGCAGAAATATCAGTCGATAATATCCTTATTGAAGAGTGGGATGGGTATGCATGGAGAAGAATTTTTGGTGGAGTAGACGATAATCCGGTCAAAATATCAAAAAAGGCGATACAATCATCAGGGCGACTTTCGTTTATTTCAACTAACGCTCTGGAAGTAAAATATAAGTTGCCTGTTTCAGGAAATGTCAAACTTCGGCTTCTGAATCTGCAGGGTAAAGAGATCGTTACTCTTTTTGACAGCTACCGGAAAGCAGGAGAACACAGGGTAAAATGGAATGGAATAGATTTCGGTTCAAATATATATCTGTTACGGCTGGATTCCGGGAATCGCTTTCTTGTGAAAAAGCTTGTTTTAGTTCATTAAGCTATATTGTTACTTATCACAAATAAGACCTGTGAACTGTTTAAAGGTGAATTGTTGAAGGGAAAGCGTGTTTTTCTTGTCAAATTTTGGTCCGAACAACATTAAATGGACGTTCTGGTGAAAATGTACGAATGCATGGTCGGTGGGTAATTAAATTAATGCTTTGTCCTTAAAAACATATATAATTGTGTAAACAGTTTTAAGACAAGATTCTTCATTACACAAAATATGCCACTGAAAATAGTTCCATTCTCTTTTCTGAAGCAAAGATGTTGTCAGAAAAGTGAGTGTGAAGATCTGGAGTTACTATTGAATAATCAAAACAGGTTTTGATCAGATCTGTATTCACCCCCATTATTAACAGCTTCCCTTACGAGTCACTTTCGCGTTATATACACATTTCGAAATAACTCAACGAGTTTCCTTACAGCATCTGCGGGTGTTTCCAGGAAGTCTCGAAGTATAACCACTTCAATACTGTGATTACCAATTCGATAAAAAAAATCTTTTTTTAATTTACTTATTGTTGTATAATGAATAGTCTTTAATAAAAACGCAGATATCCTGATTTACTTCAAAAAAAATTTAATAAATATTCTGAACAAAACATTAAGCAAATTGGTTGGAGTCTGGTTTTGGTGGAGAACATTCAAATGAAAAAGAAAAACGTGCGATGGGTAAAAAATTCTAGACTTCTTAAAATCAGGAAAATATTTATATGTACATCTTTTTTTTCGATATTTCTCATAAATTTCAACTCCTGTTACAATAAAAACGAAAAGATATTTCAAATAGGTATTCTGTCTGGTTCAGGTTATTACAGCACAATTCTGGATGGGTTCAAAGAGATGATGAAAGAGCTTGGTTACATTGAAGGGAAGTCAGTTTTTTATGATATACAAATAACTGAACTTGATCGGGAAGAAAGCCGTCAAATTCTTGAAAAATTTGTCCAAAATAAAGTGGATCTGATTCTTGTGTTTCCCACAGAACCGGCTGTAATTGCCAAAGAGGTTACTCTGGATTCAAATATACCAGTCATCTTTGCAAATGTATTAACTGATGGAATGAATCTCATAGATAATATCAGGGAACCCGGGGGTAACATAACAGGTGTCAGGTGGTTTGGACTGGATTTAGTAATTCAGCGCCTCGAAATTATGCGTGAACTGGTTCCCGATGCCAGAAGTATATGGGTTCCTTACAAAAAAACTTATAAAATAGTCCCAAAACAGCTTGAGGTTTTACATGAAGTTTGTAATTTGGAAAATCTTGAATTAATTGAGATACCAGCCAATGATTCTTCTGAACTGGATTCCGCATTTCAAAAGGCATTACAGCAGTACGGCTTTCCTGATGCGATTTTAATGATAATTGAACCGCTTTGTATTTCACCAAATACATTTGTTGTAACGGGTAGATTTGCCAGAAAAAATAACACTCCTCTTGGCGGAGCATATATGTCGGTTGATGGATATGAGTCACTTTTCGGTTTGATGCCGGAAACCATTCCGCAGGGCAGACAGGCAGCATTTCTTGCAGATAAAGTACTCAAGGGCACGCCAGCCGGAACCATACCTGTCGTTACTGCAGAAAACAGCCTTATACTTAATTGTAAAGAAGCAAAACGTCTGGGCTTACCTATAGATGAAAATGTTATTATCAGATCAAATATGGTTATAAGATAATGTTTTTTATAAAAAAAGGAACCAGAAATATCTGTTTCAGGCTGTCAACCTGTTTGACAGTTACATTTTTCATGATCAGCTTGATAATCCTGATAACCAGTTGCATTAACATACTTTCTTTTTACAGTGATACAATGATGCTGATTAATAATCAGAAGGAACTTATTTCACAGAAAGCAGTTGTTAAGATTAAAGGATATATTCAGGAAAAAATCAAATGCCTGGAAAAAATAATTGAACCTAAACTGAGCGATTCTTTCCAAATTACGATAAAAAATAGGTAAGAATCCAAAAAATTTTCAGTTTAAAACAAATTGTAATTTATAATTTGCTTTTCCATCTTTAAAAAGATGCGTTTTTAGGA
>JAAYEB010000050.1 GCA_012728995.1 Fibrobacter sp.
TTTTTAGTGCATTATGATGATCAGATATATTATTACAATAAATGGTTTTTCCGGTTAATCAGTGGTGTTAAGCGATTTAATTGTAAACAGGTATCAGCGTCAAACCGGATTTAAATTTAATATAGTGATTATTCAAACCTGATTCAATATGTTTTTTAATTTATTTTAAAAAACATACATATTCTTCTGTTGATTCTTTACAGAATGCAATAAGAAATAAATTTCGAATAGATTTTAATAATTCAAAAACGCGTGTTAATAAACTCGGATTGAGATATGTTTAACCTGAATCGGAAGATTAATTTACGACTTGTTCCCGCAGTGCGGGAATGAGCAGCGAGAGTGTCACTTTCGCAGAAAGGTTTTTAATCCAATATCCACGAAGCAGATTGTGTAAAGGAATCGTCTGATTTAGGTAAGATTAATCTTTTGTTTGTCCTGTGGAAAAAATGATTTCTTGTATATTTTTATTTCTTAAAATAAAAGTGTATAGTAAATGTTAACAGTAAGGTTTTTCTTAATTCTCTAAAGTTGATTAAGTATGAGGTTAATGTATAAATATTGAAGTTTATTCCTGTATAAATTACTGTTTTTCTGGCCCCCGCCTCCTGTGGGAGAAGGGGGAATAGGGGTAGAGATAGAAGAAAAAATAAAACAATGTGTCAATTGTAAAATTGGAATTAAGATATAAGAGTTGTAGTAAAAATTAATTATACGGGCTTTCGCGCCCGAACGACGAGTTCCTTTTTCCAGGGCAAAAAAGGAACCAAAAGTGCCCTTGGCGACCATGTTTCGCTAATCACCTGCAAACAAAAAATTGAAGTAATGATTATAGGGTTTAAAACAGAAAGCAGCTTTTAAACTCGCCCGCTCTAAAGTCATTTGTTAATTCATTTAATAGGTAAATGTAGATTGCGGGACTCGAACAGTAAAAGCTGCTTTTCTTTGGTGCAGGTGATGCTCAACATAATGGCCGCGGAATGCTTATGTTTCTTAATCCACTGAAGTGGATATCGATTAGACAATATAGTTTTCTTAGGAATTTCATATATTATAATAATTATAAATTGATGTATTTTTCTGGCGAACGGCAGTGAGCTCATAAGCAATGAAATTTATTAGCAGGATTCCGCCCCAATCACTGGCGATGAGCGCTTTTCGGCCGCTCTTATTTCTGCGCTTATTGTTTGAGTCCGCGAGTTTATAAGCGCTTCCGCGGGCGACAAGTGCGAATGTTAAAGCCAGTGTGGGGCTCTCAGGGCGTTCTTTCCCCCCGTTCATCACAACCGTCCAGGTTGTGACCCTTCGGGTCCCGGCAAGCCGGGATGGTCTTCGGCCATCCTGGCCTACGGCTCTTTGGCCCTGGAAAGAAATGGGGCCGTCGGAGACATCCAGGCTTTCGCGCCCGAACGACGAGATACTTTTTCCAGCAACATTAAAATATAGATCATCATGTTCGCCGAGCGCATAAGCCCCCAACTTTGCGGACAAAGTCGGGATTTGATTATTATAGCCATTAGCTGTACCAACGGTAATAAGAAGCGCAGGCGCAGCCGAGCATTCAACTCCGGGTGAACCGGCAATCCGGGTTTTTGGTGAATTGGGATAATGGATAATGCGGAGTTGATTTATTATTGATTATTTTCCGTTTTTTCTTTAAAACGGAACTATTCACACCTTTCCACACGCCCCCAAACCAAAAGTTACAGAGCTGCAATAAACTATCGCGGGGGTCGTGTGCGCTCGGCGAACATGAAAATCTTTTAAAATCATAAAGTGCGCTCGGCGAGCATGATGACTTTTTGATATTAATTATCCAGATCTCGATACTCTTCTTGACGAACCATTTCCTCAAGGGAAAAACATGGCTGCAGATTCCATGGCCGACAGGTATAGCGATGATAATACTCTTGTGACTGTAGCTCTGAACGGACCAGCAAATGTTTATGTGCTTTTTGACAAATGGTATGATACCAATGCCGTCATTTCTGAATGTGGAAGCAAGAAGCGCTGTCGCGGACCGTGGTGATACAATTATAGTACTGTCTCCGTTTGTTGATGATACAATCTTGTATATCAATGATACTACTGTTGTACGCAAAGGAAAACAGTTCTATTTACCCGATCTTTTGCCCGGTTACGTAATGGCAGACTCGGTTGAAATAAACGCCATGGATCTCTCTGCCAGGGGAATGGTGAGAGTTGGAATTAATAACCGCTCTGATGTCGCGGTTGATGGACAGTTCCTGATTGTACTTTTTGAAGATCTTGACGGAGATTTTCAGTACAACAGAACTATCGACAAGAGAATAGGTCAGGCGTATGTACAGGGTGTCGGAGCGAACGAAATAAAACTTTACCAGATAGATATAGAAGACACGTTGTCATTTCCAAACAGGGCAATATTCGCGTTTGTTGATGCGTCAGACTGGATCGTCGAATATGATGAATGGAATAATGTAAAGAGCAGCGGTACATCTTGTGAAGACTTTATGAAAACAGGATATGTTTGTCCGGAACCCCCCGATGCTATTATTCCGGGAATGCCGGTCTGTTGCGTTGATGACAGCATGACTGCAGGTTTACCGGAAATGAGAGATACTACACTGTTCTGTTATCTTTACGATTCAAACGGCGATTCCATTGTGGATGATAATGATTCACTGTGTATCGTTTATATATATGATTATAAACTGCACGCTGTTAATGCCCATACTCACGATTCACTATTCCCGCCTCTACAGCTTAACGGGCTTTTATCAATGAAACTTGTTATTGATGATTTTACGGGAGACGGGAAACCCCAAATCGTGGCAGATTCTATCATGTACAATAATGACGGGAGTGTACTGTTTGACGCGACACTGTTTGATCCGTTATCATCAGTTGCACAGAATCAGCCTTTTGATTTTAATCGTGACGGAGACAGGGATACAATAATCTATGTGGATGATGAATGTTGTCCGGACAGTTGTGTTACAATCCGAAGCGGACGCGATTCAACACTGCTGTATGTCAATCCATTGGATAAATGGAGAGGAACTTACGAAGCAGACGCAAAGAACTATCTCGCGGATATTGTCAAGGGAGAATACTTCTGTTATGATGTAAACGTGTCATTCCCGAGATACTCGGTTGTAAGCGGCGATACTGTTGATATCACGATAAGGGCGGCAAACGCGGGAGCCGGTACTGTAAACAGATTGAAAGTCGAGGTGTTTGCGGATACAAGCGACTCAGCAGCACCTGATATGCCGCAGAATGTCATTAAAATGGGAGAAACTACCATTGATAACAGTATGCTGTCACAGAAATACCAGGATATCCGGTTTGAAATGGTTCTGCCGGGTGATGTCAAACGGGTATGGTTTGTGGTTGATGGTGATAACAGGTTCTTTGAATGCTGTGAAAAGGATAATGTGATTTCCTTCGAGTTGGATTAGGAGGAGAGAGGGAGAAAGAGTTAACCACAGAGGACACAGAGGAACACAGAGGTGGGAGAAAGAGAGAGAAAATTGTGGGTTAGGAAAGATACAGGAGAGGGATTAACCACAGAGGACACAGAGAAACACAGAGGTGGGAGAGAGAGATTGGAAAATGGTTGGGTTAGGAAAAAGGGAATAGAGAGATAATAAAACGCAGAGAGCGCAGAGGACGCAGAGGTTGGAAAAA
>JAAYEB010000387.1 GCA_012728995.1 Fibrobacter sp.
AAAGCACGTCATAAAAACAGATGCACGATTATCACATCACAACTGGGCTTTGACAAATAGTTCGATGTTATTAATAACCAGCACCTCATTTCACACCATAGATCTTTTATATGGTTTGTCGGCAAATTCATTCAGACTCTGAATTTTAACAGGATCACATATCCCCTAACACATTTCTTACATTAAACTAAAACTGTCCAAATATGGTTTTAACATATTATTGAATCGGCCAGGGAACATATAAATATGGCCAGGAAAACAAAAAAGGAGTACTCTTGTGAAAAATATGGCTGAAGTTACAATTCAGATAGTGTTTTTAACTGCAATAGTGCTGATAACCGGATGTAACAGTAAAGATAGTGTTCCGGTTAAAATTTACGGATCCACGACAATCGAACCAATTATCAAAAAGATAGCCAAAGAGTTTAATGAAAAGAGAGGTTTGGAAATAATAATCAATGGTATCGGATCGAATGCAGGTATCGATTCCTTGATTGAAGGAAAATGCGATATCGCGATGTCTTCAACAGAATTATCTCCATTTCACAAGCAGGAGGCTCACAACAAAGGAGTGCCGTTAAAACCTTTTTTGCTGGGATACGATGTAATCATACCCATAGTACATCCATCAAATAAAATAGATGCCGTTTCTTTCGAAAACCTTGTAGACATCTACAAAGGGAATGTTAAAAAATGGTCTGAACTGGGTGGTGAGGATACAGTTATTGATGTTACCGAACGCAGTTCATCATCCGGAACTTATGATGTATGGCACAATCATCTGGTTCCCAAAATCGTTTTTAGTGATTCCTGCACATTATGTAAATCCAACAGTTCCATTCTTGCATATGTTGCAGAGCATGCAAATGCGATCGGGTATGTAAGTGCAGCTTATCTCAATCCGGATGTGAAACCGGTTAAGGTTGATGGTATTTCTATTCTTGAAAATGATTCCCTGTTATCAAAATATCATATGAAACGACCACTTTACCTTTATGTTAATGAGAACCGTTTTAAATCTGAAATAAAAGAATTAATCATATTTTTGATAATAAGTGAATCGGGAAGAGATTTGATAAGAAAATCCGGTTTATTTACTAATTAAAAACTTTGGTAAAAAGTGACGGACTACTTTTTTACTCTTTATTAACCTACTCTCAAACCAGGTATTCATAAAAAAGCAGGGTATTCTACTCTGCTTTTACGCAGTTGTTTAATTTTCTTCAAGTAAAAAAAATAGTCCATCCCAAAAACTCTTCATTCTGTATTACTAATATTATTGTGATAATCTATATTTAACAGACTAGGATTGATTGTTAAAAAAATGGAGGCAAGCAATTGGAGAATAGTTATCCCTACAAACTGGAGATGTCTGTACGTGATTATGAACTTGATATTCAGGGTATAGTGAATAATACAGTTTATCAAAACTACCTTGAGCATGCACGCCATGAATATTTAAAAAGTGTGGGAATAGATTTTAAATCTTTTGCGGATCGTGGAATTAACCTCGTCGTAGTAAGAGTCGAACTTGATTACAAATTTTCTCTAACCAGTGGAGACAGGTTCTGGGTTGGAGTGAGAATGGAACGGGAGTCTGCAATTAAGCTGGCGATCTATGAAGATATTTACCGTATTCCTGATAATAAACTGATTTTAAAAGGGAAAATAATTGGTACAGTTCTAAATTCACGTGGACGACCAAAGATACCTGAAGAAATAGAAAAACTGATATGACAGCCCGGGTCGGGCCAACTTTTTTCTATAAATATCACTGCCTTACAAGAGATCGTCATCGTCTTCCCAAAAAATTCCGTTGCCTTCATTATAGAAATTTCCCCCTATATCGCTATTATTTTTTGTTATTTAAACCTGAACTTTCACATAACAATAACAGGCATACCTGCCCACTCCCGGATTATCATAATATGAAAATGACCGTGAAATACATAGAATAAAAACGTTTACGTTTACAAAGATTCATCCGGAAACATAGATTTGGCCCATCCACTGAACTACAAAAAAAACAAGCACTGATTCTGGTTTTTTTGCAGGTTATACGTTTTTTGTTCGATCTGTATAATCCAAAAGTAAAAAAAGTATAACACAAATCACGTCACGAATCAGCTAAAGATAAAAAAACAGTCCGTCCCCAAAATTAATCTTCTATGAAACAAATCTCCTGTTCAAATTATCTAACTGTAAAAACTTAACAAAGCCGGCTCAAAATAAATTGATCCTTTATAGTTGTTAAACAGAGCTGCAATTACGCAAAACAGGGTAATACAGGAGATAGTGACATGGATATTGGCAAAATATTTAAGGGAGTCCGGTTTAGTAGAATCCTGGTTTTGGTTCTGCTAATGGTTTTAATCGATTCTCGTGTTTCTAAAGGTGAGGAAATAAAACAGTTCTCTTTTAGTGATGTTTTGAGGATGGCAGCGGATCAGGGGCTGGCAGTATTGCGGGCAGAAAACGTAATCGCTGAGAGAGAAAACAGTCTCCGGCAATCAAAAGGAGCTTTTCATCCATCACTTTCAGCAGGTCTCTCCACAGGGAAATCGATAGCCTTTCCTGATGGGTACTCATCACCTGCCCAGGGAAGTGCAAACCTCAATATGAACTATTCGCTGTCAGCCAGTTCGTTTTCCAGCCATATGGCAGCTCAACACAATCTTCAATCTGCAACTGCTTCACTTGAACAAACCCGTGATGAAATGATGTTTGAAGCTGCACAGAAATACATTGCAGTAATTTCAGCTCAGGCTGCAATCGGCGTTCAGAAAGCTGATCTGGAGAGTCAGATACAGCAGCTCGAACAGATAAATGCTTTTTATAATCATGGTCGCAAAGCGATCTCTGATGTGCTTCAGCAAAAAACGGTTGTTTCTGAAACACAGTCGCGTCTGCTTAGAGCACAATATGAATTTGAAAATAAAAAAATGGAGCTTTTGACTTTTCTTGGATTGCCTCTTGCCAATGCAGTACAGTTTAAAGACAGTGAAATCTGGAAAATTGCAAAGGAGTTTTCCAATATAGACAGCAGTATCATAAAAAAGCCTGACGACATAGAAATTCATGAAATTACTGCTCAGAAAAACACACTCGCAGCAACACAAAAAAATCTTGATGCTGCGAAGCGTGCCTGGTGGCCATCACTGGACTTCTCGGCCAGTATATCAGACAATATAATATTTTCTGATATTGGATCAGGAAATTATGGTGCTAATGCCCGTATCGGTGTTTCTGTTTCAATTCCGATACTGGATAAATCACAACGATCTTCAAGAATCACCAGCGCCGAAATATCTCTTAATTCAGCTCATCTCAGACTTGAAGAACTTGAACGCAACATAAGGCTTTCGGAACAAAAAGCTCGCCTTAATTTTAGTCTTGCACAAAAACAGACTGAAGTAGTTAGCACACGGCTTCAATCTGCAAAGCAATCGCTTGACGCTATACAGGAGAGATATGCTGTTGGTGCAGCAACTTTAACCGAGGTATCTGCTGTAAACACGCAGTATCTAAATGCGCGGGTCGCAGATATTGATGCCCGGTTACAGATCGTTTCATCATACATTAATATTTTACATGAAAACGGTGTTATAGCTGATATTGTTGATAAATACTCAAAACTCCCGGAGGAGGAAACAGAAAAATGAAACGGCATGTCACAATCGGTTTAATTATTGCTATTCTGGGTGCGGCGGCAGCAGCCTGCTGGCTTTTTTTACAGAAGCATCACTCTTCCGGTAACATATCTTTTATCACAGAAAAGATTACCAGGGGAACTGTCGAGAATACGATAAGTAGTACTGGAACACTGAATCCGGTTGGTGATGTCGAGGTGGGCACCCAGATATCCGGTACAATTTCAAAAGTATATGTTGATTTCAACGATACTGTTCAAAAAGATCAGTTAATTGCGGAACTGGACCGGACCTTTTTATTGAGTGCCTATGATGAAGCGAAGGCTTCACTATCCCGTACCCGGGCACAGTTCGAACTTGCAAAAGCAGAGTATGAACGCAGCAAACCACTTTATGACAAAAAGTATCTTTCTGAACAGGAGTTTGCAAAAGTACAAACCGATTATCTTACTCAGAAAGCAGCCCTGGAACTGGCCAATGCATCTGTAAAAAAAGCAAAAATTAATCTCGGGTACGCTACAATACGTTCTCCGATTTCGGGAACCGTTATTGAGCGAAGTGTTGAAGTTGGACAGACGGTATCTGCCAGTCTCTCTGCTCCGACACTGTTTATTATTGCAGAGAATCTTGCCAATATGGAGATACTTGCATCAGTGGACGAAAGTGATATCGGAAATATTCGTCAGGGGCAGAATGTGCGGTTTTCAGTTCAGGCGTATCCCGATCGCCAATACGAAGGTACAGTGAGTCAGATAAGGTTACAACCGGAAACCATACAGAATGTTGTTACCTATACAGTTGTTGTCAACGCAAAAAATCCCGACGGATCGCTGCTTCCAGGCATGACTGCAACACTCGATTTCATACAGAAACGGGTAGACAATACATTGATTGTACCTGCTGCTGCATTGCGATTCAATCCACCACAGAATGTGATTGACAACATTAACAAACTACGTGATTCTTCACAGAATTCAGGAAAAGGTGATCAACGGCGCTTTCGTTCGGGATCAAAAAATTATGGACCTGGTGGAAAAAAGTCTGAAGCAGACCGGCCGCGCAAGAGAGAACCTGATGGCATGACAGTTCAAAACCGGGGAATGATATGGTTATTACAGGATGATAAATCGATAAAACCTGTTTTTGTCAAACAAGGAACTTCTGACGGAGTTGTTACAGAGATTTTTGAAGCCCGTGGAATCAATTTAAAAGAAGGATTACAGGTTGTTGTTGGAATTAAAAGCGGGTCAGAAAAAAAGAATAAAAAATCTTTATCATTATTTCCTCAGCCAGGAAGAATTGGCGGTCGAAGGAGGTAAAATGATAGTTGGTATAAAAAATTTGACGAAAACGTATACGATGGGGGATGTCTCTGTAAAGGCATTACGCGGGATCAATTTATCTGTTGATGAAGGTGAGTTTGTGGCAATTATGGGTGCATCCGGATCTGGTAAATCGACACTGATGAACATTATAGGATGCCTGGACAGGCCAACAGGTGGAACCTATACGCTGCTCTCGCATAATGCAGGTATTCTCAATAGAAAAGAACTTGCTTCTATTCGCAACAGCCATATCGGATTTGTATTTCAAAGTTTCAATCTGATTCCACGTACAACTGCGCTGGAAAATGTAGAATTACCTGTTCACTACCGGCATGGAATACCATCAGTCAAAGCTCGCAAGCTCGCACGTGAATCACTTGAAAGGGTCGGACTTGGAGAACGGATTCATCATGTACCAAACCAGCTCTCTGGCGGACAGCAGCAGCGGGTAGCCATTGCTCGTGCACTTGTTAACGACCCAGCAATTCTTCTTGCAGATGAACCAACAGGTGCACTTGATTCACATACATCTGTTGAAGTAATGGCACTTTTTCAGGAATTGAATGCGCAGGGAAAAACTGTTATTGTCGTAACTCACGAACCGGATATTGCCCGGTACACAAAACGGATAATAAGGATGCGTGACGGGACAATAATCTCGGATCAAAAGGTTGATACCCCTCGCAGCGCACTTAAAGATCTTGCAGTTTTGAAACAGGAGATTATTTGATATGAGAGTCACCCGCCTTCTTGCAACAGCAATGAAAAGTATTTTGCGTAACAGGATGCGCTCTTTATTGACAATGTTAGGTATAATCATCGGTGTTGCGTCGGTAATCGATATGGTAGCAGTTGGAAAGGGAGCCCAGGTACAGATTGAGGACCAGATCTCTGCAATGGGGAGTAATATGGTTATGATCTGGCCGGGAGCAGCTTCATCGAGAGGTCGGCAAATGGGAGCGGGAAGCCGCCAAACCCTTAAGCTTGATGATGCAGAGAAGCTGCAAAGAGAGTGCCCGCTTGTAACAGCAGCCTCAGCGATTTCCCGGACAAGCGGACAGGTAATTTCTTCCAGCGGCAACTGGCAGACAACTGTATATGGAGTTTCTCCCTCGTACCTGACTATAAGGGAGTGGGAACTGCAAAGTGGTGTTTCATTTACAGAACGCGATATCAGGGCTTCGGCTAAAAAAGCGATTCTTGGTAAAGCGGTTTCAGAAGAGTTGTTTGGGGATCAGGATCCGATTGGAGCAAAGATTCGTATCAGAAACGTTCCGTTCACTGTTATTGGTCTTTTGAAATCAAAAGGTAACAGTTCGGCCGGACAGAATCAGGATGATATTATACTTGCTCCGGTTACAACTGTAATGAACCGTCTCAGCGGATCCAGATGGGTAAATCAGATTGTTGTCAGTGTTACAGACATGAATTTAATGGATGAGGCACAGAATCAGATTGAATCTGTACTGCGACAATCGCATCGGATACCGCTGCATGAAGAAAATGATTTCAGAATCATGAATCAGACAGAAATGATGGATCGAGCAACACAGATGACAGGAGTAATGACTTTGTTGCTAGGTGCAATAGCTGGTGTTTCTCTGGTTGTGGGGGGAATCGGTATCATGAATATCATGCTGGTTTCAGTAACAGAACGGACTCGTGAAATTGGCATTCGTATGGCTATCGGAGCCCGTGGCTCAGATATATTGATGCAGTTTCTGGTTGAATCGGTTGTATTGAGTGTTATGGGTGGTGTTATCGGAATAGCAGTAGCCTGGAGTCTTGCCTGGGCAGCAGATTCTTTTCTGGGTTTAAGGACTGAAATTGTGCCATCAACAATTGCACTGGCATTTATTTTTTCTGCAGCAGTAGGAGTATTTTTCGGTTTTTATCCAGCCCGCAAAGCCTCAATGCTGGATCCTATAGATGCATTACGTTATGAGTAGTTTTTAGTAACTGTCAAATAGCTTAACATGATAGTATTTTAACAATTGTTTCTGTTATATCAATCAATTTCGAGCAATCAACGATATCCGGATTGTCTTTCGGCGTGTGTGTAATAGTCTGTGTGTTAATATTATCCAAAAACCACTTAGAAGTTACAGCAATTGCCGGACAGTTATTTTGTACAAAAATGCTATGATCTCCCTGCGGCCATTGCTCTCCTTCAACAACTCTTTGAGAGTCATTAAGAATACCAGATACTTTTGTTTTCAGATTTTCGGGCAAATCAAAAAGCGAAAAAGCAGATTTACCCTCTTTGTAACCTGCCCCATCAATAT
>JAAYEB010000388.1 GCA_012728995.1 Fibrobacter sp.
CTCTTTATCCTGTATGATTTTGTCGAGGTAATCGGATGGGTCTACATTATTGTTTGATCCCATATTTAATCCGGCCATGGCTGCCAACTGCCCAAGACCGCCGCTACCACCGCTTCCTTTGGTTTTGAGTATAAAAGTCGTGCTTGTGGAAAAAATCTCGGTTGCTGTTAGAGCGTAAATAACACCCAGAACCGTGGCAATGACAGTACACGCGGCAATTATGTATTTGCCTTTCCAGAGAATGAGAATCAGGTCGATGAGAGAGATTTCATCAGAATTTTGGGGTGCAGGTACAGGATTTTGGTTTAAGCTGCCTGTATTCTCTGTGATGTGACTGGAAATGCTGGTTTTATCCATCAGTTTTTTGAAATATTCTTTAGAAAATTAAAGGGTTGTAACGTAATTAAAAATTTTATTTTTAGAAAAATAATCTATTTCAACGTGTTATAACAAATTGTTGGTTTGACTTTTTTCCCAGTCCTTACATTTTACTGCCTGTTTAGGATTTTCATGTTCGCTGAGGCGCAATATTTGTTTTTGTTATAAGATAATCATGTTCGCCGGGCGCACTATATGTTTTTATTATAAGATAATCATGTTCGCCGAGCGCACACGACCCCCGCAGCAGCTAGTAAAAATTCGAAACAAAACAATTAGGAAAAATCGAAATACGAAACAAAACCAAAGAAAAAGCATGAAAACAAAAAGAAAAAATAAAAAGTCGAAATACGAAACAGGAATAGAACAATATATTAATATTGGGGTTGGGGGCGTGTGGCAACCTGTGAATAGCTCCGTTTAGGGAAAATCAGAAAAAAATTCGTATAGAAATTAATCATGGTTTTAATTATCACCATCAGGTACAATCAGCGTTTCAGTCATTTTTCTGTTACGATTTGGGTATTATTCTTTATTCACTATCCACTGCACACTACCCACTAACCACTGATCTTTTTAACTCACCAAGAACCCGGACTGTCGGTTCACCAGAAGGTTCATGTTAGGCTGCGCCTGCACAAACCGACTTGTGCGCTCGGCGTAACAAATTATTCCTATTCTAATTTAACAAACAAATAGCCCCGGCGTACATGATTATTCTTAATAACTAGTAGTAGTTTGCTTGTATACTCTTCTAAAAACTGAAAAAAAATATCTGCAATGCCTATTTATTTCTCAGTTCTTCTATCTTCTTTTTACTTAATCCTGTAACTTCATGTATAACATCAGTACTCATGTTCAATTTGATCATTTTTAATGCATCGTCAATTTTTCCCTTTTCCATTCCTTTTTCTAAGCCTTTTTCCATTCCTTTTTCTAAGCCCTTTTCCATGCCCTTTTCCATGCCTTCTTTTATCCACATTTCCGCTATTGTAAGCATAAGTTCATCTCCTTTATTAATCGATTTTTTCAGTTCAGTTTTTATGTCTTCAATTTTATTTTTGTCTACAGTCGATACCAGATATCTCAGAAATGTTTCCAGATATTCTGTTTTCTTCTTTTTCTCACTCAATATGGCCATCATATTAAATATATCGTGTAATTTATCAAATAATTGAGGACTGTTTATGTATTTCAGTATCAAAAAATGAACCCGGAGTAATATATTCCCCCTGATCTGTTCATCGGGTATATGCGAAATGTCATAAATCTCACACTTGAAATCCGGAATATACTCCTTAGTGTTCTCAATTTGTTCAAACAGGGGATTAATAGAACCAGCCAAATTCCACTCATTTTCACCATGATAGATAAGCAAGGGAATAATTACCGGCAGTTTTTGAATATTTTTTTTTGCTTTTTATACACTGTTCCCAGATCTTGATCATATTACGCAAAGATTTTTTAGATAATCATGTACACTGAGCGCACTATATGTTTTTATTAAAAGATCATCTTGGTCGCTGAGCGCACACGACCCCCGCGGTAGTTCATTGCAGTTCTGCAACTTCGGTTTGGGGGCGTGTGGAAACCTGTGAATAGTTCCGTTTAACCAGAATTTTTAGTGAATAATAAAAATTTATCTATATACATTAATTTCATCCGTATTCCACTTCAGTGGATTAAGAAAACAAAGGCATTCCGCGGCCATTATGTTGAGCAGCACCTGCACCAAAGAAAAGCAGCTTTTACTGTTCGAGTCACGCTATCTACATTTACCTATTGAGCGAAGATAAAAAATGTTTTCGAACGGGAGAGTTTAAAAGCTGCGTACTTTTTGAAACCCTATGTAAATTACTTACATTTTTTATGTGCAGGTGATTAGCGAAACATGGCCGCTCCCAGGGCATTTTGGTTCCTTTTTTGCCCTGGAAAAAGGAACTCGTCGTCCGGGCGCGAAAGC
>JAAYEB010000051.1 GCA_012728995.1 Fibrobacter sp.
TCCAGTCTTCGATGAGAAGGATAGATGACACTACCAATAACAGGATCACAGGAATCGGCCAGGGACGTCACTGCGCAATTTGCACTTCAGATCCGGATGTTGTGTCCGGACTGGCATTTACCATAGAGGAACTTTTGTATCAGGAACACAAGGAAAACCTGCTGTTCGGATTAGGTACAACAGGTGCTTTGATTATGACAGTTCCTCCCGGAAAGGTCTGTACCTGGAGATTTGCAATCTGTTTTTATAAAGGGGGTACCGTTACGGCAGGAATGGATACCTGTTATTATTATACCAGATTTTTTAAAAACATAGAGGAGGTTGCAGAGTTCAGTCTTCTGAATTTTGACTATTATAGAAAAAAATCCCTTGAATCAAATCTGATGATTAACAAAGCAGGTTTGTCAAATGAACGCAAATTCATGATTGCTCATGCAGTCAGAAGTTATTATGGAAATACACAACTGATGTGCAGAGAAGATAAACCTGTCTGGCTCGTTAATGAGGGTGAATACAGAATGATTAACACTTTCGATCTGACAGTAGATCACCTGTTTTTTGAATTGAAAATGAATCCATGGACTATAAAAAATACACTCGACATGTACACAGAAAGATACAGCTACTATGATTCAACCCACTCCCGTGATAATGACAACTTATATCCGGGCGGAATAGGCTTCACACATGACATTGGTGTGGCAAACACATTCTCCAGACCCCGGTATTCTGTTTATGAGTTGTCCAATCATACAGGATGCTTCTCATACATGACACAAGAGCAGCTTACGAACTGGCTGTTATGCGGATCTGTTTACTTCCTAAAAACTTCAGATCTGATGTGGCTCCGGAAACAAAGGAAAACTTTTGAAGAATGTTTTAAAAGTATGCTCAATCGTGACCACTTCGATCCATCCCAAAGAGATGGCGTTATGGATTTTGATTCATCCAGAACTGGCACCGGCTTCGAAATAACAACCTATGACAACATTGATCGTGCTCTTGGACAAGCCCGCCGCAACACCTATCTTGCAATGAAATGCTGGGCTGCATATATTTGCCTCCAGAAGATTTTTCTGGAGCTACAGTCTCCAGATCTTGCACAACAGGCTCAAAATTCTGCATCATTATGTGCACATACAATTACTGGATCCGTTAAAGATAATGGTACAATTCCAGCAATTCTCGAAAACGAAAATGGTTCAGTTACTCTTTCGGTTGTAGAAGGCCTGATATTTGTATGGTTAATTGATAAAGATCTGGTTGATATCAACGGACCTTATGGAAAACTCATAAGTGCATTAAAAAAACATTGTGAAACAGTCCTTGAATCAAGGTTGTGTATTTTTAATGACTGTGGATGGCGCTTATCATCAACCAGTGATAACTCATGGCTCAGTAAAATCATCCTGTGCCAGTTTATTATCAATAATATTCTGAAAATTCCTGCTGATTACAAGGCGGACCAGGCTCATTTAAACTGGCTGCTTGATCCACAAAACAGTTATTACGCCTGGAGTGACCAAATGGCTAACGGGTCAGTCTGCGGAAGCAGATACTATCCCAGAGGAGTCACTTCTATTTTATGGCTTGATGAATAAAAACTTGTGATTCAATTTTCAAGTCAGAATTGAATCACTCCTGATCTCTCATCAAAATGGTTGTTTTAATGGAACAATACAAAATTGTGAGGTGAGGTGAGGAGTGGAGGTGTCTGTATCAGTGTAAAAGCAACTTTGAAGGGAGTATTTGGGCCTTAAAAAGGCCCTTGTATCCCCACAAAAGGTTTTATTCTGGTTTAATTGCTTCGGCTGGACAAGATTCAGCGCAAGCACCACAATCTGTACATTTATCGCTATCAATCACATAGATAGGATCGCCTTCGCTTATTGCTTCAACCGGACATTCTGGAAGACAAGTTCCACAAGCCAGACAGGCATCTGTTATTTTATGAGCCATTAAGCCCTCCTTTATATTTTAATTTAATCAAAAAAATTCAGAGTTAAATTACGCTCTGAATTCGGTTATTATTGTCATACTGGTTTAAGATGAAAAACCAGCTTTATATGCTCAATATAATTTATTCTTACCCATATTACAGATGATTCATTTTTATCCAGAGAAAACGTTTCAAGTAACCCAACATGGAAAAAGCAGAAAATTCGCTCTGGCATATCAGTTTTTACACCGGAAACTCCAGACAACAATTTTTTCTTATTACAGATCAAACAGTCCGGACAACATAACCAAAAGCCGGTATTATTTCCAAAATTTTGCAGGTTCTGATATTGGTGAACCTA
The DNA here is from genome assembly GCA_012728995.1 of Fibrobacter sp. Lineage (GTDB taxonomy): Bacteria > Fibrobacterota > Chitinivibrionia > Chitinivibrionales > Chitinispirillaceae > JAAYEB01. The sequence continues at coordinate 2,301 of JAAYEB010000051.1, forward strand.
TTTAACACTGATAACAGCATCCCTGAAACTGTTGTCGGTTAACATATTATAAACAGTTTTCAGTACAGTATTACTCAAACACTCAGAAATTCCATCAGAACCCTTGGGATGGCTATACAGCTCAGAACTTCCGCTTATAGCACCTTCCCATACCAGCATATTATTACTGCTGCGTACATTAACCCGAAAATTCATTTCCCCTCTCTGTTTTAAATCATCTATTAAATAAAATCTGGATATTTCGTTTTCAATTACAAGGTTGCCTTTTTTAGAAACTCCCTGAATTCCCAAAAAGTTTAGCGCATTGATAATAGACTGAGTTAACCATTTACTCATGTTTTCAGGTGTATATAAGGGGATATATTTATCTGCTACAAGTTTATCTTCCAGTATTTTTCCGATTATTGCCGGCCTTTCACGATTATCCAAAATAACTGGTATTTCAAAAAGAAAAGACTTATACGCTTTAAGCGGCTCCAGATCGAAATCATCTATTCTTAAATTCGGTTTCCATTCAAGTGAGACCTGTTTTGAATTTTCATCATGAATTTGAGCTGTTTGAGTCTGTGGAGCACATAAAATGAACAGGTACGAGATAAAAACAACTAAATAAGGTATAAATCTGTAATGAACCATTTTTTACCCCCTTTTTTGTTAGAAATGGGAATATAAAACCGGATATTTGTTCACACAAATTAAAAGTAATTAAAAACTTAATAATAACGATTCCTTTACGCGAGTTTTTTCGAAGAAACTGGCACTTTAAAAATTATGAATTAAATCAGATGCTTATTATGCATGATACAGCAGTTTTGTTTTCCGAATGCCCGGCAACCGTGTCCCGGACAGGCATTGATTTCCGATTCAGCAGCAGTACCGTTCTTGCAGCTCACGTAAATTAATCGTCTCAATTCAGGTAAACTATTTATTGTTTGGCATGAAACTTGGATATTTTATTTAATAGAA
>JAAYEB010000052.1 GCA_012728995.1 Fibrobacter sp.
CATGCCTTGCCATTAATACGGTTTGCCCCCATAGAGGCCAGCATTGCGATTCAACCCCATGTTTTCTTAACTCGTTCTTTACTCTTCTGTTCTTTGCACAAATCAAATACGGTATTTTCAAATGCGGCAATACACTCTCAAAAACCTTGTAGTCCTGGTATGAATCCAGGTATATAACGAATTGATGAAGCTTATTTAGATGCTTTTTTAGTTTCCATACTATCAGGTATGGAATTTTAATTATTACACCGCTAAAAACCATTTTATTTCACAACTTCAACAGGAAGTCTGCCCCACTCTCCTGTTTCCTTTTCAACAGGCAACTTGATCCACTTACCCATTTCATTTTCAAATTCAGGTGGATAGAAACGAGATAAACCGCTTGCATGAAAAAAGGTGAGTTCACCAAAACAGACCTTATTATTAACAATATAGAAATCGGTTCTGACATGAGGAAAATCCTGTGATAAAACCCTGCTTAGTTCGATCATTTCTTCAAGTTGATCCGGCTTTTTTATTTTGATCTCCGGATTGTTTGAATTCAGTTTTTTACTTATCTGAATATCCAGAAAATTCCAGTTCAGATCGTAAAAATTCCTCTTGTGTTTATCTTCTCTATCAATATCAACACATATAAGTTTCGGTACCCCGCCAAAACAAAATATTTTATAATCTTTTGGAAGATTACCCGATTTATCTGATAATAATTTTTCACAAACTATTCTTGGCTTTGAATTTTTATAAACCCACTCTTTTGATGACCAGAAATAGTTGGTATTAAGCCAGCGATACATCTCCCTGAACCTTTTTTTCCAATCAAAACTCAATTTATCTCTGCAGATGATATTGAATCCTGACCCATGCGTCCCCTTTAATACAAATGAGACGGGTAGTTTATTGATATCTATAGATTGAACAGAATCATAAACTCCATATAAAGTGTTGAGATATTTCTCTCCGATTTTTTCTTTGACATATTCTCTTACTTCATATTTATCGGCACATTTCTGAGCTAAAGGATTTTTCCAGTATAACTTGAGCCAATGGATTTTATCGTTGTATTTAACCGGATTAATTAAATCAAGTTCTCTTTTCAGCTTTCTTCTAAATCTTCCCTTAACCGAATTTTCTACCATAAATTGTGAAGAATTCATAAAATCATGATAATGTTTTCGAAAAAACATCTGTGCTTTAAAAAACATTCCCGGATAGTAGTTCTTTTTAGTCATTTCAAGCCAGCTTTACTCAAATTTTAAAGTTTTATTCCCAGTTTTTTCATTTTACGCCACAAAGTAGCTGCGTGAATTCCAAGTTCCTGAGCAGTTTTGGCTCTGCTGAACCGGTTACGCTCAAGCACTGCAACAATTTTCCTTTTTTCAAACTCTTCAACAGAATCCTCATCCACACTGTTATTTGTTTCAAGTTGTTTTGATGTTAAATATTCCGGAAGATGCTGAGGCTGGATTATTACACCCTGACACAAAACAAATGCATGCTGAAGAATGTTTTCCAGTTCTCTGATATTGCCAGGATAATTATGATGCATAAGAACCGACATCGCTTCGGGTGATATTGCTTCAATCGACCTTTTGTGGATCGAATTAAAATGTGAAATAAAGTGCTCTACAAGTATCGGAATATCATCAGTACGCTTACGTAATGGCGGAAGTGTAATTGGCATAACATGAATTCTATAAAACAAATCCTGCCGAAACTCCCCGTTTTCCACCATTTTTCTTATATCACGATTTGTAGCTGCAATTATGCGCACATCCGCATGAACTACTTCAGTAGAGCCGAGAGGTTCATAGACATGTTCCTGAAGAACCCGAAGCAGTTTTACCTGGATCTGTTTTGGCAAATCCCCTATTTCATCAAGAAAAAGTGTACCGCCTTTTGCGCGATCAAAACGCCCGGGTTTATCCGATTTTGCGTCTGTAAAAGCACCTTTTTTGTATCCAAAGAGTTCCGATTCAAGAAGATTCTCTGGAAGAGCACCACAATTTACAGCGACAAAAGGACAGGTAATACGATTGCTCAAATTGTGAATAGCCTTTGCCAGGAGTTCTTTCCCTGTGCCGCTCTCTCCAAGTATCAAAACAGGTGAATTGCTTTGTGCAATCGGTTCAAGCGTATTGAAAATATTAAGCATAAGATGGTTTCGGGAAACCATATCGTAATGGGTATTTCTGCCAGTCAGTTCTTTACGTAACTCTTCAATTTCACTCAGGTCCCTGAAAGTCTCCACTCCACCAATCATGGTACCGGATTCATCATTAAGAATTGCCGTAGAAACACTTATCGGTGCAGTAATACCCGATTTCCTGACTATACGAATTATTTTATTAACACACGGTTTTCCGTTTTTAATTGTCTTTTTTAACAAACAATCCCGCTCACACACTTCAGCATGGAACACTTCCCAGCATTTACTCCCAATTGCTACATCCCGCGGTACACCCGTAATCTTTTCTGCAGCTTTGTTAAAAGATGTAATATTCCAATCCTTATCAACCGTAAAAACACCGTCTGCAATGGAATCAAGAATCGGATCAAATCTGGAGTTCTGGTTTTGTTTATACATATCTATCAATTTTTTTTTAATCTAAACCACTTTATTCCTGAAACTTATTTTTGAAACAGATTGAATTTAAAAAGAAATAGTCTGTCCCAAACCAGCGTAAAAATGGATTACTGCGATCAGAAACATATTCGGAGCAATATAAAGATAGTCCCACATCATCAAATTGAAAGATCTCCTGTTACTTAAAAACGCTCCTGATCGCAGCTTTTTTTTGCGATGTGAAATATAGTCAGATACTGCTGATTAATAATATAAATCATGATGCGGGTACTGATTATTGCTGTTTTAATTGAAATAGAATAAATTAATTCCGGAATTTGGAAATTTGGGACGGACTAATTTTTTTTGGTTCAGGGAAAAGAGTAAAAAGATAGTTCGTCCCCAAAAAAGGAAAAAATGGAAAAAATATTCTGTCCCAAAATCCTACATTAACTTTTCAATAATCTGATTTATCATTTTTGTACAAGCCCCGTCTGCCTTTGCATCAATAAAAGCTTTCCCGGCATCACTATTCGAAACAAATTCCGGGTCGATAGGAATAGTTCCTAAAAAAGGCACTTCCAGGTCTTCAGCCATTCTCTTACCGCCTCCGGTGCCAAAAATTGCAGTCTCTTTTCCACAATGCGGACATAAAAAACCACTCATATTCTCTATAACACCCGCGACAGGTAAAGAAAGTTTGTTACAGAAATCTATAGATTTCCGTACATCAAAAGTAGCTACATCCTGAGGTGTTGTAACAATTATGGCTCCATCAGGTTTTGCAGTCTGAACAACAGACAACGGCTCATCACCAGTTCCCGGAGGAGAATCCATAATAAGATAGTCCAGATCACCCCAGACCGTGTGTCCAATAAACTGTGATATGACAGAATGTTTTAGCGGACCACGCCAGATTACTGAATCGTGAAGGTTCCGAAGCATAAACTGAATTGACATTACCTTCAAATTCCCTTCAAAAGCAACTGCAGGTTCAAGATGCTGTTCATCTCCTGATATCATAAAATGCTCAAGCCCTAACATTTTTGGAACTGAAGGCCCATGGAGATCTGTATCAAGCAGACCAGTTTTTTTACCTTTGAGAGCCAGACCAACTGCAATATTTACCGAAACAGTACTTTTCCCGACTCCACCTTTTCCACTTAAAACCACTAACTTTTTCTTTATACCAGATAATGTTTCAAGTAACCGCTTTTCATCTGCACCCTGATGACTCATAAAAAATTAACTCCTTAATACAGTAATATTTGTAATAATATCTTATCCATGGCAAGTTTTGCTTTTACTATGAAAGAGTGCTCAATTATGCAATGATCATGCCTGTAGAATACGCAAAAACACCTCATATATTTATTTGATATACTGCAATATCGCAATATTTTTTTGCATTATTGCATTTACGCAACAGTCATAATTGAATGAAATCAGATAAATCCTATATTTTAAACAAAAATTCAGTTTTAAAAATAAGGCATGATTTTAGCGTAGTCGTTTGAATCACATGGAAACAATTGCAATAACCGACTGGAACAATATAATCTCTCCACTCTATGATGCATCCTGTTTTTTTCTTATAGTAAAACCTGGTAACAAACGCATAAGAGTGGATATACGCAGCCTTTCTCTTTTTGATAAAGCTGAACTCTGTTTTAAAAATGGCGTTACAGTTGTCATCTGTGGCGCAATCTCTTCAATCGGAACTGCAGCTTTAAAAGATAAAGGTATAAAGGTACATTCCTGGATATGTGGGCCTGTAGAAAAAATTCTAAACGAATACCTGGATGGAATGGATCTTGAAACCAGATACGCCATGCCTGGCTGTAATAAAAAATGTCAATACAGAAAAAGACATCGTGGATGGCAAAACCGGTTTCAATAACAGCAATTCCTTCGAAAATAAACATTTATAAAATTTTGAGGTATATTATGAAAATTTTTGTAACAGCACAACAACCAACCACCGACAGTGAAGTTGACCCAAGATTTGGCAGAGCCAGATATTTTATGGTATATGACAATTCTACCGATTCATGGTCGCAGGAAGACAATGTGCAGAATCTTCAGGCTGCACAGGGTGCAGGAATTCAGGCTGCATCCAATGTGGTCAACAAAGGCTGCAATGTTCTTATAAGCGGACATTGCGGACCAAAAGCTTTTTCAATACTCTCAAAAGCGGGCGTATCAGTTTACACTGTCAAAAGCGGCAGCGTAAAAAATGCTGTTGAACTGTTCAATGAAGGTAAGCTTGAAAAAATCAGCTCTGCCGATGTTGAAGGACACTGGTAAAGCAGGTTTTAATATACCTGAATAAATTCTTTTTACGAATCTCATTTTGCATTAAATTTATTCCGGCTGAATCTGGTTTTTTGAGTTTAATTCAACTGCATTTTGTTATGAAGGTTCCTGGGTAACATAATATGATCGCAGTCGTAGAAATTTAACAAGTTTATTTAAAAGTAAAAAGTTTCCTGTAATTGATAACATTGGAAAAAATTTTGAATATTCAAATATTAATATATCAGAAACGCAAACAAGTAATAGTACATAAAAACAGGCATTTTTAAAGAAGGGATTTACGAAATATGAAAATTGCCATTCCAACTGCAGAAGGTAAACTTTGCATGCATTTCGGTCATTGCGAAAAATTTGTTATTGTCGAAGTTGACGAGAAAACAAAAACTATTATTGGCAAAGAAGACGCGGTACCACCTCCTCACGAACCAGGTGTACTGCCAAAATGGCTGCACGAAAACAATGTAAATGTAATTATTGCCGGTGGTATGGGAATGCGGGCACAGCAACTTTTTGGACAATATGATATTAAAGTAATTGTAGGTGCTCCGTCTGATCACCCGCAGAAAATTGTTCTCGATTGGCTTAATGGCAACCTGGTCACAGGGGGGAATATTTGCGACCATTAGTTTTGGAAAACAGTGTATCTGAGAAACTCAGTTCAAATGATTGTCAAGTAAACTGTAAATCTGATAATATTGAGCGTTTTGAAGAAAACCTGAAACTGCTCAAAAAAGAACATCATTCCAGTTGCATGTTTAATAACCCGGATTCTCTTGTCCCTGATCTGGATTTCACTTTTGATAACAGGGGAAATCTTTCAGGAACATTTATCTGCAACAGAGCTCATCAGGGATACGACGATATGGTTCACGGTGGCGTTATTGCCGCAATCATTGATGCATCAATGGCACAGTGTCTCATGGGTCATGGAGTTGTCGGATATACAACCGGGCTATCGATTAAATATAGAAAACCACTTTTTATCGGATTCGAAAGCAAGCTTGAAACTTCAATAGAATCCGTACACATCGGAAGTCTGTTTGAAATGAAATGCGAAATAACTCAAAACAAAAAACGGGTAGTTCAGGCTAAAGGCAGATTTTTTAAAGTTAACCATAAGAACTGATTATGAACTGCAAAAAAAAACTCAAAATTCAACACACTTAGACGAAGGCATATCTATCTGACAATAGGTTCATTTGAAACAGCAACAATCAAAAAGGGAGATCATTATGCCATTTGGTGATGGAACTGGTCCAATGGGATTTGGACCACGTAGAGGAAGAGGAAGACACAGAAGATTCTGGTGTAACAGTGGTTCTGGTATGTTTTCATTCCGGAGAAGAAATAACTGGCTTTTTGGTATAACTTCTTCACTTCTTGTTGCTCTGTTAAAAGATCTTGGTAATCCACGCGGCTTTCTGAGAAGTTTCTCTTCAGGAGCTTTTCCATTAAACAAAAACAGTCGTAATGATAAAAACACCCGCATTGCACGTGAAACCGAATATGAAATCATTGACCAGAATGACAGTAAAAAGGGAAGAAAGGAGGCAGGATTTGAATCAGTTCACGATTCGCACGATAGGATATCTAAAAAGTGAACATTGTAATCCCCAAGACACTCCCATCCAACCCCGGTTTGCTCAAGAATGTAAAGGGTATGTAGAAATTTTTCCTGAATTTGAAAAAGGGTTAAAGGATATTGAGACATTCTCTCATATAATCCTGTTATACTATTTTAACAAAGCCGCAAAACCAGAACTGATTTCAAAACCCTTTCTCGAAGATACAGCTCACGGCGTGTTCGCAACAAGATTACCATCGCGACCAAATGCCATCGGTCTTTCTATTGTCAAACTGATTGACCGTAAACGTAACATACTGAATATAAGTGGAGTAGACATACTGAATGATACACCTGTAATCGATATAAAACCATATATCCCCAGATTCGATTGTATCAATGATTCTGGTAATGGATGGCTTGAAAAAATAGATAATGAAACTGCAGACCAAAGAGGTAAACGGGGATATATCAATAAAGGAAATGCTCAATGAATATTGCAATAGCAAGCGGAAAAGGCGGGACCGGGAAAACAACAATCTCAACAAATCTTGCATATTATCTTGCGGGCCGGAATATTTCGGTCAAGTATCTTGATTGTGATGTAGAAGAACCAAATGGTCACCTCTTTCTCAAGCCGGAAATTACAAAAAAGCAACCTGCTTTTATTCCAGTCCCTTCAATAGACGAAAGCAAGTGTACAGGATGTGGTAAATGTGTTCAGTTATGTGAATACAATGCACTTGCCAGACTTGGAAAAACAGTTATGGTATTTGCCGAACTGTGCCATGGCTGCGGTGGATGTACCTTGATATGTCCACAAAATGCAATTACAGAACATGAAAAGGAGATCGGTTTTGTAGAATCGGGAAAATCCGGAAAAACAGGATTTGTGCACGGCAGGCTTAAAATTGGAGAAGCAATGAGCCCACCACTGATTCGCAGTGTTCTTGAAAAAAAAGACAAAGATTCTGTAAATATTATTGATGCCCCACCGGGTACTTCATGCCCTGTAATTGCATCCGTAAAAAATACAGATTTTATAGTATTAATAACAGAACCAACCCCTTTTGGCCTGAATGATCTTGGGCTGGCAATCGAAACAACAAAAACAATCGGGATTCCTTTTGGAGTCGTTATTAACAGGGCAGATAAAGATAACAACGACGCTGAAGTGTTTTGTAAACAAAGAGACGTTATGATTCTTTGTGAAATACCGGATGATCGATCGATAGCTGAAGCGTATTCAAAAGGTGAAATGATTATAGATGCTATTCCACAATTACGCAATATTTATGCTAAATTATGGGAAGCGATTAAGGAACAGGTTAAGAAATGAAAGAAATCGTAGTAATCAGTGGAAAAGGCGGGACAGGTAAAACAAGCATTACAGCATCTTTTGCCTCATTCACCTCAAAAAAAGCAGTCCTTGCCGATTGTGATGTTGATGCAGCAGATCTTCATCTCATACTCAAACCGGATATCAAGAATCGTTATGATTTCAAAAGTGGCCATATAGCCCAAATCAATGCAGATAAGTGTACAGGATGCGGGAAATGTATGGAACTTTGCAGATATGAAGCAGTACACGAAGATGATTCGCGCGGTAACAATAACTCACACCCAGTCTTTTCAATTGATCATATATCATGCGAGGGATGTGGAGTGTGTGTACATTTCTGCCCCGAATCTGCAATAGATTTTCCCGAAGAAATATGTGGGGAGTGGTTTAACTCACAAACACGTTTTGGACCGATGGTTCACGCAAAACTTGGCATAGCTGCAGAAAATTCCGGCAAGCTTGTAACTCTCGTAAGAAATGAAGGAAAAAAAATTGCACAAAATCAGAATCTGGAATACCTGATAATTGATGGTTCTCCGGGAATAGGGTGTCCGGTAATTGCCTCTCTTACAGCAGCAGATCTGGCATTAATAGTTACAGAACCTACGGTTTCCGGTATTCATGATACGAAAAGAATCGCGGGGCTCACAAAACGTCTTAATATCAAGGCCTTGATTTGTGTTAACAAATGGGATATTAATCCCGAAGCATCAGATGCCATAAGAGAATTTTCAGAATCTGCACAGATACCTTTTGCGGGACTTGTCCGCTACGACAAGGTATTCACAAATGCACAAAGACAGGAGTTATCAATACCGGAATTTGATGATGGTCCGGTTACGGATGATATTCGCAAGGTATGGGAATCTGTTTTGAAAAATCTTTAAAAAATGGAGATGCACCAATGACTTCGGGTAATCAGGATCAGGGCAGTAATCTGTTCAATAAACCACAAAACATGAAAAGAATGAATGATCCGGATGGTGCTGCATTTATCACCGGACTCTGCGGAGATACAATGGAAATATATCTGGAAGTAGGAAACGGTACTGTTAAAAATGCAACCTTTTTTACTGATGGGTGTGAATCATCAATTTTATGCGGTTCAACTGCAGCATCTCTGGCCAATGGTAAATCTCTTGATGACATCCTGGAAATATCACCGTCAGATATCATTAAAACCTGCGGAAATATACCTCAGGATCATATACATTGTACGATTCTGGCTGTAAGTACTCTTCACAAGGCACTTGCAGATTACCTCCTGAAAAAACAGTATGGATAATCTTTTTACAAACCTACAAGGAGTTTAAAGAAAATGAAAAATATTTTGCCAATTGAATTAATGGAAGCATGGGAAGACCGTGAAGGACCAGTTGTACTTACGACAACAGACAGTAATGCAATGCCAAATTCGATCTATGCATCAATTGTCAATATTACAAATGATGGACGGATTGCAGTTGCTGACAACTATTTTTATAAGACAAAAGCGAATATTGATTCCGGTTCAAAAGCATCAGTACTTTTTATCACTAAAAAACACAAGTCTTACCAGGTCAAAGGAACCCTTGAATATTACAGCAATGGTGCTCAATATGAAGAGATGCTTACGTGGGCAGATCCCAAACATCCCCGCAAGGGAGTGGTAATTCTTAACGCGACAGAAGTATACAGCGGCAGGGAGAAACTTGCATGATCAAGGATTTATCGATTTTAGCATTGATAGATAATGTTCCTGATCCGCAAAATGATCAACTCAAATCCGAACATGGGTTATCTTTCTGGATTACAGTAGATGGTAAACATATTCTTTATGATACCGGACAAAGCACTGATTGCTGCCACAATGCTTCATTACTTGGAGTTGATATCGGTAAAACCGGTTTTTTGGTTTTATCTCATGGTCATTATGATCACACAGGCGCGATTCCAGAAGTCCTGGAATACAACAGAAATATAAAGATTTTCTGTCATGCGCAAATCTTTTCTCCACGGTATAGTTTTCACAAAGACGGCAGTGTAAAACCGGTTGGAATTGCCAACCGTTCTTCAGAATCCCTTAACAGTTTTATAGACAAAATTAAATGGGTTACAAAACCGCTGAAAACCTCATCTGATATAGGCATTACAGGCCCGATCCCGAGAGTTACTTCTTTTGAAGATACCGGAGGATCATTTTTTCTTGATCCGGACTGTATAAAACCGGATTTTATTGAAGACGATATGGCATTATGGTTTAAAACCGATAAAGGTCTTGTTATTGTAACAGGCTGCTGTCATAGCGGATTAACAAATACAATAA
>JAAYEB010000389.1 GCA_012728995.1 Fibrobacter sp.
ATTCGGAAACCACCGAAACATTCTAAGGTATTTTGTATCGTATACCGGATTTTCACTTTTCATTATCTTTGAAATTACAAATTCTGGTGAGTCGTTTTCCAGTTCAGCAGTAACAAAAAGTGGAGACCACTCCATTTCCGAAGTAGTAATTTCATCAGACTTTTCCCTATAAACCCGTTTTGACATATTGAGAGTATCCCTGTGAACGCCGTCAGAAACAATAAAATAAGCCCTTGTGCTGTTATCAGGATTTATCACATTCTCATCTGAGGATATGGTCAGATAAACTATATCTGAAATTGTGTGTAATGTATCTGTATAAGAATGTTTTCCAGGGGCCTCCTCTCCGCGACCATAAATATAAGTCCACAATACATTAGCAATATTGTCTGTTATAAGAATTGCATCATTAATATCGTGACCCGGTATCGCAACTGTATCAATATCAGTAAGAGGATCCAGTTGTGGAGCCAATGTATCTATCAGAAGCAAGAAAGGAAAGCGAAGATTTGAAGTTTTAACATAAACAATATTGTTGACAGAATCCACAACGGAACCATGTTCTGCAAGTAAAACACCACTACTGTCTCTGTACAGACAAAGGTCAGATGGTGAATAACCTGAAGGAAGGTTTGAATATCTGAGTCCGACAAAAAATGGGGGACCAGAATATTTACCCAGAAAACTAATACTGTTTCCTGCATCTATCATACCCTTGTATTCAACAGGTTTGAATGCTGCTATTGTGTTTTTAACCGGATCGGTCTGGAATGAAATATCTTTCCATAACTGAATCGTGTTATTAAATGCAAATACAGTATCCCTTTCAACACTTTTGTCAAAAAACTCAACAATTTCTCTTGTGAAATCAGGTGTCGTGATACTGTCTGTACTTGATGGTGAAGTCCATTTTTCATCTCCTGTTTTAAGCCATAAAGCTATATAGTATCTTGTATTGAAAAGGATTGATCCGTTTGTTTGAAGCACAGTTTCGCTACAGGAATCTTTAACAGGAATAATCTGACTAATTTCAAATTCAAGTGAAGGAACATGCTCTGTAGAATATGAAATACCAATCTCAAAATCTGATTCGTCGAATTCTTCTACACACCACATGATTCTTATTTGGGCACTCAGTGTATCAAATACAAGCTTTTTGATAACAGCATTGTTGTGTATTGATGACTCAACAGTTTTGAATGATGAAACAACAGCAGAACTGAGTTTACTGTTTTTACTTTTAAGTACAACTCCAATCCAGATCGTTTTTTCAATCCCCAAAAAAGCACTGTCATGTATAACAAATGAGAACTTGTCATCACTACTGTTTTCCAGGACCTTCTTTGCACAAAACCATCGTACATCATTGGAAGTAAAAGAAATCAGGGAACTGTCAAGGGTATAACAGAATCCAATTGAATCAATTCTGGTAGTGTCAACGCTTGAAATATCAAGAATGTCAATCAGCGCCGAATCATCTTTGAGATAATTACCCGAAATATTTATTTTAATTTCAGGTGTTGAAGTATCATTCAGTAATACCAGACATCCATTCGATGGAGAAAATACTGAAATTTTGCCACTTTTGAAGTACAACCCGGTAATAAGGCCATAGGTTTCATCTATTTTTCCCGATACGGTTAATGTATCGATATATGTTCCGCTATCATTGGTAAGTTCGTCCATACTGTAGTTTTTAAGATTCCAGGAGCTTGATGGTGAGGATGGAATACTGTCTTTTAGATACCATATTCCAACGGAATCAACTGACAAACTGGAATCATGAATATCATTCAGATTTTTCAAGGAAATAATTATATCAGTCTGTCGGAAATATTTTGCAGAAATTATTATCGGATTATCACCCTCCTTATGTACAGGCTGCTCTGTAACGCTTAAAAGAACTGGTTCACTGTGAACTGTATCAGCTATATTCGAAACCACACAATAAAAAACAGATCCGCTGTCATTAACAGTAAGATTCTTCATAATCAGTATATCTGAATTGCCAAGTGTATCATCTGGAACACCTTGTTTAAACCAGGCATATGAAAGGGGAGTGGTTCCGGTAGCTGTTACAAAAAAACGTGCAGAATCACCTTCAGATATATTGACTGAATCAGACTGTTCAGTAATTTGCGGACCAACACTGTCAACTGTTAACGTGACAGTATCACTGTTAACCGTACCCGCCACATTGCTTATTTTGCAGTAGAATTCGGTTCTGTTGTCAGAATAAGAAGCCTTAAATGACAAAACATTACTGTTTTCACCTGTCTCTTCACCGTTCCCAAACCACTGATATATCAAAGGCTCAGTTCCCGAAACCGTTACCGAGATATTAAATGAATCTCCATCATTAACCGTATAAGTTTTCGGTTGTTTCTGAATAACTGGTGGAAAGAAAACTTTTACAAAAGTTTCTTTGCTCTGATAATTACCTGCAATGTTCTTTACAATACATTTGTAAAACCCACTGTCGTTCGCAGAAACTGTATCAATAGAAAAGACA
>JAAYEB010000390.1 GCA_012728995.1 Fibrobacter sp.
TTGATTTACTGCTTGATGAATTGCTTTTTCTGGACATAATGGCTCCTTTTTGGTTAGTGTTTAAAAATACCAACGGAACCACCTAAAATCTCGATTAAAAACTGTTCAAATTTTTCATACCATCACAATCCTCAACTGCAAATTGCATCTTATTGCAGATAACTTCCTGCTCAAAATAGGATAGTTTTAAAACCTGTTGCATAACCCAATTAAATTGTTCCAATAATTTATTCATATTATGACCTTTTTACTGGCGTAGCGAGTACAATAACCAGATCACCTTTGTGTGGTACATTGAACGCAAGAACGCTATATGCCAGGTGTGTCATTATGCGTCTTAATAATGTCATTGATTTTTTGTGAGCATCTATTGTTTGTGACAGATTCCGGTAAATCGGTGAATACATTGGCCATCCCCAGTTTATAGTTTTTACTATTGTGTATCCGGAACGAACCAGTTTTTCCTGCAACTCGCCTTTTTTATAATTTCTCACATGCCCAATCTGAGGTTCAAACGGGCGCATCCTGCCTTCAAGTGTAACAACAAGCAGATATTTCCTGCAGAAGTGATGAATGTTAACAAATGCAGCTTCATCATTTTCGATATGCTCAGCAACATCAATCATTGTTACAAGATCCCATGAACCATCAATCGTTACCGTTGAGATATCTGCCTCAAAAAATTCTGCATCGGGGAATTTACTTTTAGCAAGCCTGATAGCGATAGAAGAAATATCAGTTCCACCTAATTTCAGATTATTGAAGCTTTTATTCATGACACTCAGAAATACACCCGGGCCACATCCAACATCCAATAGAGATGAAAATGTGATTTGTTTACAAACATTTCTCACTAATCGCTGGGTGTGCCTTGACATTGGCCCATATCTTTTCATATTTTCCCATTCCACCCAGTTCTCATTATATATAGATCTGTTATCTGGCATACTTATTCTATTTATTTTATTTTCTTTAACAAACACATACTCATTGCATCCTGTGGGAACTTCCGCAGGTACTTTTTTTATACAACTGAAACCTTCCTTTTCAACCAGTTCAATCATTTCCTTTAAACTTGCATATTCATAAGGATACCCGCCAACCCAGTCTACTATATTGTAATAAAAATCCATCCCACGCATCATGTTAAGGGGGTTTTTCAGGGTTACCAAAGATTTAGCAATGAAAATGACTGGATACATTATAGCTATTATCACTTTTTTCACAAACGATGGCGATATGCAATAGAGCCATTTAATAAACACCCAGAGCTTACTTGTTATGTGCTTATTGTAGACAGCACAGATAAAATAACCGTCATCTTTCACTAGCGATAATGCATTTTTTACTGCGAGTTTCATGTTTCCTGTATGATGCAATACTCCCCAGGAATGGACGATTTCATACAATCCATTATCAGTGAACTGAGCTTTCAATTGTTGAATGGTTGTGTTATCAAGTATGGAACCAACAATTACCGGAACCTCACCTGTCATCCCCATGATAGATGCAGTCCTTTCCAACGCATCACGACATTTTGGATTAATATCATTTCCATAAACTTCTGCTCCGGCCTCTTTAGCAAACAGTAATGAAAGTCCTTGACCGAAACCAATATCGAGAAATTTTTTATTTTTCAAATCTATACCTGAGAATAAGGTACGAAAATCCATTCGCGCCTCAGTAATTCGCCTGGATGTCAGAGCCCGATTTGAAAAGTCCAGCCAATTCTGTCCAAAATCAAACTGCATTCACCTGCTCCTTCACTATTGATTTTGCTGAAACAGTCCAGGAGTATTGTTTTTCCACAATATCTCGTGAGTATGAAGCCATTGATTTATACTGCTTATTCTCAATAATTATTCTCTTCATATAGTCACTCAAACTATTAACATCCTCCAGATTGAATATGTATCCATTTTTCCCATGAATAACTAATTCATTATTCCCGCCTATATTGCTGGCAATAACAGGGAGTCCACAGGCCATAGCTTCCAGCACTGCATTGGGCATTCCTTCGTCTATTGATGGATTCACAAAGCAATGTGCAGACTGATATATGAAAGAAAGTTCTTTTTTACAAGTCCATGGTTTCAGAATGACAGAATCTTTAAGCACTGGTGAGGATTCAATTTTTTCGATTATTTTTTCTTTCTCGGGTCCATCCCCAGTGAGCACAAGACATGCGTTCTTTTCCATGTTTGCTATTTCAAATTGTGATAAAAGATACAGCAGATTTTTTTGGTTTACAAAACGCCCCACGAATAAAAATACAAATGGTTTTTTACAATCGTGGCTTACTGGTTTGAAAAAAGAAACATCAACTCCATTGGGAATAGCCTCTACTATACATTTAAGTTTTACAGCTGCTTCGTTTGCCAGATCACGAAGCCTGTAACTATTTGCAATTATCCGCTGTGCATTTTTCCAGACTGTTTTAGTAAACGGCATTGTAATCGTATGCATAACACTGAGTTCTTCAGGTAAAAATCCCGGGACATCTCCACCTCTAAGAAGCACGATATAGGGAACTGTATACTTTTTCAATAATCTATATGCGATAAGACCACATGGGATTGAAAAGAATGCAATAGTAAGATCATAGTTTCCTTTCGATATCAAATGGACTGCTTTCCTATAGGCAACTACAACATAACTGAGCATCTCCACAGGATTGGATTGCTCCATTTTTTTTCGGAGTGATTTTACACGGTAAACAGTCACATTATCATGTTCAGCTGATATTTCATCAAGTCCCGAAAACCAGGTTGTTATAACATCAGTTGTAATGCCCATTCTCCCCCATTCTCTTGAAAGAAAACAGGTCGCATTACCAGCACCTCCTCCAAGCGGAGGGTATTCATAATTTAGTACTAAAATGCGCATATTTAGTCTTTAACCACAAAACCGTTCTTTCCACTTGTGAAACATCAGCAGCGTCCACAACTGCTTCCGGTTATCTTTCACCCCTGAAAAATGCTCCTGCATCAACTGTCGTATAAAGTTAAAATTAAATAAACCATCTTTTTTGATTGTATCTTCAAGCAGTGTATTTTCAAGTACAGGGCGCAGATCTTCACGTAACCACTTTGTAAGCGGGATACCAAACCCCTTCTTCTTCCGGTAGATAATTTCTTTTGGCAGTTTACGCTCCAGTGCTTTTTTCAGAATGTATTTGCGGGTTAACCCATGAAGTTTCAGCGAGCCAGGCAGGCTATTTACATATTCAGAAAGCTCCGTGTCGAGAAACGGGGTACGGACTTCAAGGGAAACCGCCATACTTGCCCTGTCGACTTTAGTCAGGATATCTTCACCCAGATAAAAGTGTTCATACATAAAAGTGATTTCATCGATCCAGTCTCTAAAACTGCAACTCGTCCAGGCATCATCGATGATCCCATAAACATTGAATGATGACAGCTCTTCTTTCACCATATCAGAAAAAAGTAAATTCTGCTGTTCTGGTGGAAATGCACCCAGCCAGGCCTGATTTCTCTGCGATATGGGATACTTCATCCCTTTGACAAACTGTTTCAATCTGAAATCGAGGCTCATGTTGCCTGCAGAAACGGGCATTCCTGCAATGAAGGGTTCAATAATTCCACGCTTTAAAAATCCGGGAATTTTTTCATAGGTATACGCAAGTTTATGTGCGAGAAACGGATCATACCCGCAGAAAAGTTCATCTCCCCCATCTCCCCCAAGTGCAACGGTAACCGTTTCCCTGGTGAATTGCGAAAGCATGAATGTTGGCAGTATTGATGCATCAGCATAGGGTTCATCAAGGAAACCCCACACCTTTGGCAATATGTCGAGCAACTCTTTTGTTGTAAATACTTTTTCCCTGTGATCGGTTTTGAAGTGGTTGGCAACATACCGTGCATACGAGGATTCATCAAATGATGGATCTTCAAACCCGATTGAGAATGTTTTTATACTGCCTGGATCGACATAATCACACATGAGCGCAACTACAGCGCTGGAATCTATACCACCACTCAAAAAAGAACCGAGTGCAACATCACTCATCAGTCGTTTTCTAACTGCATCTCCTAAAAGAGCTGCGATATTCTCCTCAATATCTTTTTCCGAATTTTTACTGTTTTTTCCTTCTGAAAAGGAAATACTCCAGTACTTTTTTATCGAAGAGGTTTTTCCATCATAGGTAAGGTATGCGCCTGCAGGTAGCTTTAAAACGTTTTTGTAAATTGAAAATGGCGTTGGAACATACTCAAAAGCGCAATAAAGACTAAGACATCTGATATCGATCTCAGTCCTGAAAGTCGGCAAGTGTAAAAAAGCTTTTAATTCCGATGCGAAAACAATACCGTTTGGGGATAACCAGTAATAGAGCGGTTTCTTTCCAAAACGGTCGCGAGCCAGAAGGAGTTCCCCCCTGTTACCATCCCAGATAGCAAATGCAAACATCCCTTTTATTTTCGAACAGATCTCATTTCCATATTCTTCGTATCCATGTAGTATGACCTCTGTATCAGTTTCAGAACTAAATGTATGTCTTCTGCGGATCAAATCCATTCTGAGGTCTTTGTAATTATAGATTTCACCATTGAAACTGATCCAGATTGTACGGTCTTCATTTGCCATCGGCTGATGGCCTTGCGCTGAAAGGTCGATTATACTCAACCGGCGATGCCCTAGTCCTGCATGCAATCCGGTATGTGCCGGACCATCAAAGCACTGCACACCACCGTCATCCGGTCCGCGATGCATCAAACTATCAGTCATCGCTCTGAGCTCACGTTCATTGACCATACTGTTATCGTTTGTAATAATGCCCGCGATTCCGCACATTATGCAATCTCCGTATCATTGAGAATTCTCTCAACTACATAAAAATCCTTTTTCTGGACCTCAAAATAAAAGCGGATCATCAGTTCACCAATGAGACCCATTGTCAGCAGTTGCATCGAAGTGAAAAAAAGGAGTGCGGTAAGGATGAGTATTGTGTTGAGTGAAACAGGAAGCAGATGAGTCAAACCACACACAGATAACACTGCCAGAAGAAATAACCCTGATCCGGTAATCCTTTTTGCAATTTTGCCGAAAAACTGAATAGGCCTCGTCATGTAATCAGAAAAGAAGCGTACCACAATAAGATCAAAAATTACCCGCGAGACTCTGGAGAGATTATATTTTGCGGTGCCATGAATCCGTGGACGGTGATTTACAGGAATTTCAGTCACCTTTACACCGATCCAGGCAGCAAAGACAGGGATAAACCGGTGCATTTCACCGTAGATGTGGATATTTTTTACAATTCCGCTTTTATATGCCTTGAGAGTGCAACCGAAATCACGAAGCTGCACATTGGTTCCTTCGATCAATTTATTGATTATTCGGTTAGCAATCATTGACGGGATTTTCCGGGAGAGCATTTTGTCCTGCCGGTCTTTACGCCATCCATTGACAAGATCGTATCCCTCAGACATTTTCTGAAGCAGCTTTGGAATATCTGCAGGATCATTCTGCAAATCAGCATCAAGCGTTATGATAACATCCCCATGAGCATATTTAAATCCTGCACTGATAGCTGCAGTCTGCCCGTAATTGCGCCGGAAGAATATGACCTTAATCCGCTTATCATCCCTTGCAAGAGCAGTCATTACATCTCTGCTTTTATCCCTGCTTCCATCATCGACAAGAATTATCTCATATTCCTGCTGCAGTGTTTTCAGTGTCTCATTAAGCTCTTTGCAAAGTATTGGAAGGTTATCCTCTTCATTATACACTGGAATTACAATAGAAAGACCGATAGTTCCAGATGAGATACTCGCACCAAATTTCTCAAGGATCTGCATTGGAACAATCTGAAATGACTGATCTGAAAAGCGTAACTCTTTCCGGATCACCGGCATTCCGGAATCTGTGGTTGATCTGGCTGCTGCAATTACTTTCGCGAGGTCATTGATTTCACTGTTTTGAGGCTCTTTTTTAAGACATAATGCAAGAATGTCATCTGCTTTACCAATCTCACCAGTCTGTACATAAAGGTACCCCAGATTTATCATCGGTACAAGATAATCCGGATTGATTTTAAATGCATTTAAAAAATGGTCGATGGCTTCTGAATAATTCTGCAAGGCATTATGAAGAACACCCATATCATTGAATAATTGAGCATTCTCCGGATGCAGCCTGATACATCGCTGCAGCACCTCAATTGCATCGGTATACCTTGATGTATCCACCAGGTGCATCATATAATCATACAGGTACTCAAAATTGTTGGGGCTGAGTGCAAGTGAGTATTTATAGTAAACGTCACTTTTGTCAGGCTTACCGGCGACCTGAAGCAGTTTTGCCAGAACAAAGGAAAGCTCAGGTGCATTTCCCTTGATAGCAAAGGCTTTTTCAAAACTTTGAATTGCCGCCTCTATTGCCTGGTTCTTTAAAAACTGGCGGCCATCATTAATATACTTGTTAAAATCAGCATGAGCTTCAAGGGGTATCTCATTACCCATATGGAATCCTTTGAATATCAGATCTGCTCAATTACAGAATTTTGAATAATAAAGTATAGAATGAATGCTGGGCAGCAACAATATAAAAATCTTTGGTTTTTATAGGGGTTATGAGGATATCAGGTAAGCATTTAGTAAGGACTGACCTCATTAAATAGTAAATTATTTTTTATTGCCGGATCTGACCAGATTTTGATTGATGATGCTGGTTTTCTTCGTAATGTCTGTGGTCAGTGCATACATTCGAACCAAATCACGACATATAGAGTAAGTCTTCCATCAGTGACAATAGTGGGTAAGCCGGATTATAGTGTTTTTGAATAAAACCGGGGGCACGCTTTTTAAACAGGTCAGCCCCAAGTTTGTCAACAATAGGAATGAGCAGACGTTCTGTTTCACAAACAACAGGAGAGGGATTGTTTAACGTTCCGGTTGTCTTCCAGTTCAGGCACGAACAGGAATTATTGCACCGTCCATTGTAGGCACATAAACTGCATTGGGATGGAATGCATCGTGAATGTTCGAACATCTCTTGTCTTTTTTTCTCATCAAATCCGGTTGTAACAGTACCAATAGAGTACGTTAATAGACCAGATAGGTATGCTAAATCAATTGAAGAATTAAATAATAATAATGAGTCTACTCTAAAAAGTTTATGAACGCAAAAAAAACATAAAAAATCTTATAAAAGTCAATAATAAGCTTGACAATGAACATGTTAATAATTATACTAAGTCTTTGATTTAAAATATTGTTACAAA